>JAFOCU010000420.1 GCA_017381055.1 Lachnospiraceae bacterium | reverse complement strand
CCTTCTTTAGGATGACGCATAGCACAAATATCTGCATAACATGAAACCATACGAATTGTATCGGAAACGCTCTCACCTTTAGAAGCTGAACTTGATGAAGCTGATGAGAAACCTAAAACAGAACCACCTAAATTAAGCATAGCTGCTTCAAAACTAAGACGTGTACGAGTACTTGGCTCGTAGAATAATGTAGCGATTTTCTTTCCCTTACAAGCTTCACTATACTTGGCTGGATTTTTCTCAATATCGCTAGCTAAATCGAGTAACTTTGTAGTTTCTTCTACTGTAAAATCCAAAGGATTTAATAAATGTCTCATAGGACACATCCTTTCTGCATAAAATGCTTTTTTAACTGTGCATATTTTAATACAAAATTTTGCAAAAATCAATGCTATTAGGGGCAACATTTTAATTATTTTTCGCCTATTTACAAATGCAAAAAAAAGGAGTATGATGTATGTATCTTATTTTTATTTTTTCAAAAATCAACTGTGAATCACAGAGAATATTTCCCAAGTTTTGTAGAGAACGGAGGAAAAATGAATATTGCTTTTTGGAGTATGACTTCTGGCAGAAGTGCGACATCATGTAATATGATTGCAGTAAGTATAATGTCGACCATTGCATATTCGGTTAAGGGAACTTTACTTCAGGTCGATCAATTTAGCAGAGCGTTGGACGATGTGTTTTGTGAAAAGAGACCGTCTAATTTATTGATGGAGGAGTATTCATATTATAGTAAAAAGGGTTTGGATAAGCTGGTCGATAAAAGTCAATTGTCAGAGCTGAGTACTGAGGATTTGCTTGATAATATAGTGCCTGTAAAAGATACGTTGATGAGCTATGTGCCTGTATCCAAAAGAACCAGTGTGGGCATAAATTACAGAGAATATAATAGTTTTACTAAAAAAATTCTTCAGGTGTTAAATTTGACTCCCCAATTGAATTTCATCGATTGTATAAATGGAGACACACCAGTAGCCAAAATTATATTAAAAGATGCAGATGTGGTAGTTGTAAATATATCTCAAGGTATGAATATTAAGGATTTAAATATTGATAAGGATATTTTAAAGAAGGCTGTTTTTATTATTGGAAAATACAATGAGGAATCTGAAGAAAATGTTGCTGTTATTAGACAGAAATATGGAATAGACAGAAATAATATTGCAGTTATTCCTTATAATATTCATTTTCATGATGCTATCCATAGTGGGAAAATAGTATCGTTTTTGAGTAAATGTATGAATCCAAGAGGTGACAGTGAGGACATTACTTTTATTAATAATGTCTTTTTAGCAACGAATATGGTACTTAGAAAGGCAGGTTATGATGAAGAAAGAAAATAATCTGCTATCAGAACTTATTGATAAGGTGAGTGATGAGATAAACGGTATTTTGCGAACTAATCTTTATGAAATTGGATTGGCTGATAAAGATTTAGAGAATCTTAAGTTAAGAAAAAGCGATTTGCGAGAGGCTCTAAGAAATAGCGGTATCGGTGATAGATATGCGAAGAAATACGTAAAACAAACTATCAGAAATATTATTATGTCTAAATTAATTCCTAATCCTGATGATTATAGTAAATATATACCTTTTGACAATATTAGCAAGCTGAGTATTAGAGAGAAATTCGATATTCTATTATATTTCTTTTCCTTGTCAGATGGTGAGATGGCCTTAGGGAGGATAATTGATGAGTATCTGTTTGAAGATGGATTATCTATTTATAAGGAGCCAGGTATTACTGAGGAACTGATAGAACAGTTATATGATAGACTGGATATATATTTGTCTAAAGGTGATAGATTAGAGATTTTAGTTCAGCGTATTTATAGTCAGTATAAGGGGCTAGGTGTTATAGATGAGATTAGAGATATGAAGATAGAGGGTGTCAGTGCTGGTGTGTCAGGACGAGAGGGAGAGCCTTCTAGTGTATGGATCATTTACAAAGGTGTAAGTATCCATTTAGCCTTCTTAAAGTTTGAAGATGATAGGGAGCTTGAAAGAGTATGTATGAATATATATAGATATGGCTCACCTGGACAGTTGTCTAAGTCTAAGGGATATATTGTTAATGAGATGAAGGACAATTCTAGAGTTGTGGTTGTTAGGCCGCCATTTGCAGAGAACTTTGCTTTCTTTGTAAGAAAGTTTGATACTATTGAAAATAAGCAGTTAGATCAGCTTATTACAGACGAAGGATGGCAGATGGTAGGTGAAGTGCTGAGATTGATTATTGGAGGATGTCAGGTTAGTGCTATAACAGGTGCTCAGGGCTCTGGAAAGACAACGTTACTTATGTGTTTGATAGGCTTTATACCATCAAATTTTTCTTTGAGAATTCAGGAGCAGGCTTTTGAACTTCATTTGCGTGAAATATATCCTATGCGAAATATTCTTACCTTTAGAGAAACAGAGTATGTGTCGGGACAGGAAGGACTAGATATACAAAAGAAAACAGATGGAGTTGTAAATATTTTGGGAGAAGTGGCTAGTAATGATGTAGCTGCTTGGATGATACAGATGTCTCAGGTAGCATCTCTTTTCACGCTATTTACTCACCATGCTAAGACTACAGAAAATCTAGTGAAATATTTGCGAAATGCACTTATTATTAATGGAAATTTTAATAATGAGCGAATAGCTTTAGAACAGGTAGTAGATGCAGTGCGATTTGATATACATATGGAAAGAGATGCAAAAGGTCATCGTTATATAGAACGCATAAGTGAGATTGTAACTAGTCAGGGTGCACAGTTATATACTGTGCGAGATGTGATAAGATTTGATGGTACTAAGTATGTTATAGCAGACGGCTTTAGTAAAGAAATTGCTAAGGAGATGAGCAAGCGTTTGAGTAAAGAGGAGGTGAAGATTCTTTATGAGAATTATTGTTTACAAAATTAGCAAAAGATTTTTTTTGACATCTGATATTGTGAGACATATAGAGGCAAGAGTATCTATTCTTTATCCTGCATCAAAGAAGGCTGTCAGACAAAAGGTAGGAATGCAACTTATAAAAATGTATATTTCATGTGCTATAACAGTGATGTTTTTGCTTATGTTTGCAGATATGTCAGTGTATTATT
>JAFOCU010000011.1 GCA_017381055.1 Lachnospiraceae bacterium | reverse complement strand
TATTAACCTTTCCTTCGCCTTTATCCTCTGGTTTATTAACCTCTGCCTTTTCGCTTTCCATCTGTGGCTTCTTTGTATTTTCACTCACACCCTTAAGTGTGTCATCAAAATTTTCTGTTGCCTTCACACTAGTTTTAGCTGGCATATTATTTGCAAAAAGACTATCTAGAGAATTCACGCTTATGTTTGACATTATAACACCTCCTTTTTAATATTTTTTCACATATTCTTTATCGGTCTTTTAGCTTTTATTCTTTAGACCTATATGTAAAAAATTATAAAAAGGAGGTGATTATTTTTATTCTGGCGATAACATAACTGTAATCTTCGCACAAAATACTGCATCTATATCACTTAACGCATCTAAAACCTTGGCTCTTGCTTCAACTTCCATATTTTGTAAAATAGTAACAACTGTTTCTAAATTACCTGTCATTTCATACAAAGCAGCAGCAGCTTTCTTAGGTTTCATTGTAGCATAAGCATCTGCTAAATCCTTATATCTTTCATCATATAAATACTTTTCAAGCACTTGCTTATATAAAACTTCTGCATATTCTGGGCTAATCTGCTCATAATATTGCTTATAATTTTCATAATCAATAGCTTTATCTCCGAATACAACCTCAGAATAATACTCTTCTTTCTGCTTTTCGAATAGCAACTGACTTTCCTCAAAAGCTTTAAGTCGATTTATCTCCGCCTGTAAATCAGCAATCTTTTCAGCATCCGCATCTGCCGCATCCTTAAGATTTTTTATTTCTCTTTCAAGGTCCTTAATATAATTTATCGCTTCTGCTAAACTCTTATACGGATATTCTTCACCATCTACCTCTCCAGCTTTATCTGGAAGTATTTTATTTATAACTGGTACATTCTTAAAAATAGGATACATAACAGAGCTTCCAAATCCACCCACATCCAATTTTATACATAATGCAAACATACCTAACCACAATACAACAATCACTGTTGCGATAATAATAGTTGCAAATTTATTACCTTTTTTCTCTTCAATATCTATTAACTCTTCATTTTTAGCCATTTATGTCACCGCCTTATGTATTATTGTAGGTGAAACTCACTAGCTCATCTACTTCTTTCTTTTCGCTTTCATTTAATTCCTTTACAAACTCTTCAAAAGCTTTTTCCTTCAAAACTTCTTGAGTTTTTCTTTCAACCATTACTTTATTCAAGCGACCTCTTGCAATATCTACATTCTTTTCAGCCAATTTAATATGCTGAATTTGAATCTTTTCCTCATTTTTCTTGTATTCCAGAGCTTCATTACAACGCTTCCACTCAAGAATATTAATCTGCTTATCACCTTGGCCCCTTATTAAATCCTCATAATATTCTATCTCATTACGGATTCTAACAAGTCTTTCTTCCTCAACTCTAAGCTTTTGAACTTCTATGGCAAATGCTGTTTTTTCTTGTGTTTCCAGCTTATTCTTTATATCTAAAATATTTTGCATTTTATATATGAATTTTGCCATCGCTTCTTACCCCTTTTATACTACTCATCAAATATAGCATTTAACATTGCTAATTCATCATCAAACGAAAACTTTTCATCAACACCTTGTCGTAAAAACTTATTAACCATATCAATCTTTTCAATGGCATAATCAATATTTTTATTAGAGCCACTCTTATATGCTCCGATATTAATCAAGTCCTCCGCCTCATGATATGTAGCCAAAACATTTTTAAGCTTTCCTGCTACCGTTTTATGTTCCTTAGTAGCAATCTGTCCCATTACTCTGGATATACTCTGAAGTACATCTATAGCTGGATAATGATTTTTATGTCCTAATTTTCTTGATAGCATAATATGTCCATCAAGAATACCTCTTGCAGTATCAGTAATAGGTTCATTAAAATCATCACCGTCTACCAATACTGTATAAAGTCCTGTAATAGAACCTTTTGACGACATACCTGCTCTCTCAAGGAGCTTAGGCATCTCACTATAAACACTCGGTGGGTATCCTCTAGTAACTGGTGGTTCTCCAGACGCGAGACCTATCTCTCTTTGCGCCATAGAAAAACGTGTTAATGAATCCATCATTAGAAGAACATCTTTTCCTTGATCTCTAAAGTATTCTGCAATAGCTGTTGCTGTCTTTGCTGCCTTATTTCTAATAAGTGCCGGCTTATCCGACGTTGCCACAACAATAACACTTCGCTTCATACCTTCTTCTCCAAGGTCTCTTTCGATAAACTCTCTAACTTCTCTTCCTCGCTCTCCAATTAGAGCTATTACATTTATATCAGCCTTTGTATTTCTTGCAAACATACCAAGAAGTGTACTTTTACCTACACCACTACCTGCAAAAATACCAATTCTCTGGCCCTTGCCAACAGTAATCAGACCATCTACAGCTTTAACTCCAAGAGGTAAAACCTCACTGATAATTTCTCTAGACATAGGGTCTGGTGGTGTACATTCAACTGGATACTCTGCAGAACCTACTAGCTCTTCTCCACTAATCGGCCTTCCAAGTCCATCTAGTGTTTTTCCTAAAATATCATCGCTAACAGCAACCTTTAACACGCTTCCTGTATTTTCTACAATACTTCCAGGCCCAATACCATCAACACTTTCAAATGGCATTAGCAATATACGATTGTCCTTAAATCCAACAACTTCAGCCATAACTTCCATCTGTGGATTATCCTTTGCAACAATTCTACATAAATCATTTAAGTTTGCTTCTGGGCCAATAGATTCAATTGTAAGACCTACAATCTTACTAACTTTTCCCATCTTCTTGGCATAGCACTTCTCATATATAGCATTGTATTTTACAAGATTTACACCTGTCATTTTTATTCTCCAGTAGCTGATAATATTCTAATATCATTTATTAGATTTTCTAACTGAATATCCAAGCTACAATCATACACACCTGTATCTGTATCAATAAGACATTCATTTCTCTTCATAGAAGGATCAGAAACAATCTCTATCTGTATATCATTTCTTGTCGCACCCTCTATTTTTTCTTTATTTTCCCTAAGGAAAGCAGCATCTTCTACAGAAGCTTTAATAACAAAATTTCTACTTGCTTCGCCACCAGTCATAACATTATTAACTAATGTAAGAATCATATCCTTCTTATCTACTGAAACTGTCTTTGTTATATCCGCAAAAATCTTTAGAATAACATCCACAAGTTCTGGCTCTAACTGTTCTTCTTTCCTTCTATATTCAGCTATTACTCTTTGCTTTTCTTCTTCATATTCTGCTACCACTTGTTGCTTTATAGCTTCAGCTTCAGCATTGGCTTTTTCCATACCCTCTGTATAGCCCTGCTTTCTAGCCTCTAGCAGCATCTTTTCTGCCTCCATCTTAGCATTTTCTATGATGGATAACGCATCTTCATTAGCCCTGCCAACAATAGCAGCCGCCTCTGTATTTGCTTCATTAATTATATCTTCTCTTTTTGTTTCTGCTTCCATAATCGCCTGAGTTTCATCAAATGATTCCTCCTCACCGATTATATGACTATCTTCATTAAGTACCTCGCTAACATTTATAGCGCTTAAACCTGCACTAAATCCATCACCAGAAAACCCTTCTACACTAACTGTATTACGTATATGTACTAATTTTTCTGATATAAGCTCGTTACTATCAATAACTCGTTTGTCACTTCTATCCACAGCCACATAAAAGCCTTTTAATAAATTAGACAACGATCTCGTCACCTCCACCACGTGAGATGATAATCTCGCCAGAATCCTCTAACTTACGTATAATATTAACAATCTTCTGCTGTGCTTCTTCAACATCCTTCATACGAACAGGTCCCATGAAGTCCATATCTTCCTTAATCATAGCACCAAGACGTGATGAAAGGTTCTTGAAGATAACACCCTGAACATCTTCATTTGAGCCCTTAAGCGCAATAGCCAAATCATTATTATCAACATCACGCAACACTCTCTGAATAGTCTTGTCGTCCAAAGCAAGAATATCTTCGAATACGAACATCTTTCTTCGGATCTCGTCTGCAAGTTCTGGCTCTTCGATCTCCAAGTTCTCCATAATATGTTTTTCTGTTCCTCTATCAACAGTATTCAAGATATCTACGATAGCATCTACACCACCGACAATTGTGTAATCCTGATTTACAAGTGATGATAACTTCTTCTCTAACACTCTTTCAACTTCCTTAATTACATCTGGTGATGTTCTATCCATCTTAGCAATTCTCTTAGCTACATCAGCCTGCTTTTCCAACGGAAGTGCTGACACAATCATAGATGACTGATGTGCTGGTAAGTATGAAAGAATGAGGGCAATAGTCTGTGGATGCTCATCCTGAATAAAGTTAAGCAACTGCGCTGGGTCAGTCTTTCTAATAAATTCGAAAGGTCTAACCTGTAATGATGCAGTAAGCTTACTGATAACATCCTGAGCCTTCTCGACACCAAGTGCTTTTTCAAGCAATTCCTTAGCATAAGTGATACCACCCTCTGCAATATACTGCTGCGCAATACACACTTGATAAAACTCAGCCATGACATCTTCTTTTGTCTGTGGCGAAACGCTTCTTGTATTTGCAATCTCAAGTGTTAGCTGCTCTATTTCATCTTCTTTAAGATGCTTAAATATCTTTGCTGACTTCTCTGGTCCCAATGCAATCAACAAAATCGCTGATTTAGTAAGACCGCTAACATCAGACATTTGGACATTTTTTGCCATAACTATACCTCCAATTTACCTTTTAACCCCAATCATCATTAAGCCAAT
>JAFOCU010000419.1 GCA_017381055.1 Lachnospiraceae bacterium | reverse complement strand
TTTACAATTCCTGCTCTTTCATATATAGACGCAAACTCAGAATATAAATATCCTGGGTAACCCTTTCTCGACGGAATCTCTCCCTTTGACGAAGACACCTCTCTTAACGCCTCTGCATATGATGTCATATCAGTTAATATAACCAATACCTGCTTACCTAAGTCAAAGGCTAAATATTCTGCTGCTGTTAGAGCTACCTTAGGTGTAATAAGACGTTCTACTACCGGATCATTTGCAAGATTTAAAAATATAGCTACATGGTCAAGAACTCTGTTTTCTTCAAAAGTTCTTCTAAAGAAATCTGCCACGTCGGCCTTTACACCCATAGCAGCAAACACTACCACCAACTCTTCATTAGAGTTTTCTCCTAAAGAAGCCTGCTTTACAATCTGCGCTGCTAACCTGTCATGTGGCAAACCATTTCCTGAAAAAATAGGTAGCTTTTGACCTCTGATAAGTGTAACTAAACCATCTATTGCTGATATTCCTGTTCTAATATAATTTCTAGGATATTCTCTCTCTGTAGGATTAAGAGGTTTTCCATTTACATCTCTTTTAACATTTGACACAATAGGTCCCATATTATCGATTGGCTTTCCTATTCCATTAAAAGTTCTTCCTAAAATGTCCTCAGATAAGTACATCTCCATTGGATGGCCTGTAAGCTTTGTATGAGTATTTGTAAGAGACATATTTTCTGTACCCTCAAATACCTGTATAACAGCTTTATCCTCGTATACCTCTATTATTCTTCCTGTCTTTTTTTCTTTGCCGTAAATGCCTTCTACAACGAATTCAACAATTTCATCATAGCTAGCACCATTTACTCCCTCTAATGCAACAAGAGGGCCATTTATCTCACTTAAACCTAAATATGAAACTGACATATATTCCCTCCTACTTACGCATTAGTTTCCATAATCTTGTTATAGAAATTATCAATTGCTATCTTGTAATCCGAAAACATAGAAAGCTTATCATTCGGCACATCATACTTTATAGCAATAATTCGTTCAAATATATCCTCACTCTTAAGTATAGAAACAGGCATACTCATATCTATAAGCGCCTTACATTTTTCGTACAAATACAAAATAGTTTCCATCATCTTAAGCTGTTTTTCCAATGGCACACATGTATCATCTTTATGAAATGCATTTTGCTGCAAGAAACCTAATCTAATAACTCTAGCGATTTCCAAAATAAGCTTCTGATCATCTGGCAACACATCAGAACCTATAAGCTTAACTATTTCCTGCAAGCTACTTTCTTGATTTAATATAGCTAAAATTTTATTTCTACATTTGACAAAATCACTTCCAACATAATCTTCATACCACTGACTTAAATCCTCTGTATATTCACTATAGCTTGTAAGCCAATGAATAGCTGGGAAATGTCTTGCATAAGCAAGGGATTTATCTAATCCCCAAAAGCATCTTACAAATCTCTTAGTATTTTGAGTTACAGGCTCAGAGAAATCTCCACCCTGAGGAGATACTGCGCCAATTATCGACACTGATCCTTCTGTTCCATTAAGGTTCTCAAAATAACCTGCTCTTTCATAAAAGGCAGATAACTTACTTGCCATATATGCAGGAAATCCTTCCTCTGCTGGCATCTCTTCAAGTCGACCTGAAAGCTCTCTTAACGCCTCCGCCCATCTAGAAGTAGAATCCGCCATTATAGCTACATGATATCCCATATCTCTATAATACTCCGCAAGAGTAAGACCAGTATAAATACTCGCCTCTCTAGCTGCCACTGGCATATTAGATGTATTGGCAATTAATGTAGTTCTATCCATAAGGAAATTTCCTGTCTTAGGATCAGGAAGCTTAGAGAAATCCTCTAGCACCTGTGTCATCTCATTACCTCTCTCACCACAGCCTATATAAACTATAATATCCGCATCGGACCACTTAGCTATCTGATGCTGGGTCATAGTTTTTCCTGTTCCAAAACCTCCTGGTACACAGGCAGTTCCACCCTTTGCAATAGGAAATAATGTATCTAATATTCTTTGACCTGTTACAAGCGGCTTACTAACCGACTGTCTAGCATTGACAGGACGCTGTACTCTTATAGGCCACTTTTGAGTCATTGTAAGAGAACGCTTAGTCCCATCATCTAACTGAATAACAACTAGCTCCTCATCTATGGTATACGCTCCATCCTCTTTAACAGATGTAACTACACCTACTGTATTTGGTGGCACCATAACCTTATGAACGATAGATTTTGTCTCTGGGACATTTGCAATCACTGTACCCGGAAATACTGTATCTCCCACCTTAACCTGCATATATGTATCCCATTTTTTCTCTGTATCTAATGAATCTACGGATATACCTCGATTAATATACACACTCTTTGCATTATCCGCTATACTTTTAAGAGGACGCTGTATTCCATCAAAAATATTATTTAATATTCCAGGCGCCAAAGTAACAAACAATGCCGTATCTGTTCCATATACCATATCTCCCGGCTTAAGGCCTGTTGTATCCTCATACACCTGAATAGTCGTCATATCTATATTTAGAGAAATAACCTCGCCTACCAGCTTCTCTTCGCTGACATATACCATCTCACCCATTATAAAGTCTGTCTTTCCTTTAATATAGATGACAGGTCCATTTATTCCATATATTTTACCTGTTTTTTCCATAACTAGCCCTCTCTTTTACAAGGTTATAATAAACTTCTCCTTAGCTTCACTAATCTTTGTTTCAAAAGTATTATCTATAAGCATATTTTTGGTAGGAATCTCCGCTCTAATTCCACCCTTACTTATATTTCTACTTATTAATGGCTTTATAGCACACTGAGTATAAAGCTCTTCGATTAAGTTTGCATCCGTTTCGCCAATATATACTATAACCTCATCCTCACCAGCCATATATAACGCTTCCTTTATCTGGTTTATAAGAAGCCGTTTATATTTATCTGTCTCCTTAAATTTTTCCAGTTCATCTTCAACGAGACTAAACAATTTATTCTTCAACTCATTTTGCTTGTGATTAATCTTACGTTTTATATGCAACTGCTCACAAGTATATTCCTTACTAGCCTTTCTCTCTATAGCATCTCGTAAAGCCTTTTCTCTAATGCGCACTTCCTTTAAATGCTGCTCCTTATGAGTTTCGAACTTCCAATCCTGTTCTTTCTTAAACTCCTCTAAGGACTTTTCACATTCCTCATGCACACTTTCTATTGTAACCATTGTAAAATGCTGTAATTTTTCTTCTATAGTCAAGGTTCTCACCGTCCTTTTTGCATTTATTGCTTAGAGTTTAATACCGATAGCCTCATTAATATAAGAGGTTATAAAATCCTCTCTCTTTCTACTTCCATGTCTATCTGGTATCTCCAAAACAAGCGGTCTTTTATAATTAAGCTTGATATTCGCTACTACCTCTGGAAACTTAGTAGATAAAAGCTCTGTCACAAATATAATACCTATATCCTTATTTTCTAAGGCATTTGAAAAAGCATCTATAAGTTCTTGCTTCTCATGCACTACCACGCCCTCAACGCCCGCAAGACGCATACCAGTAGCTGTATCTATATTGTCACTTATCAAAAAAGCCTTCATGGCAACCTCCTAGGTTTAAAGCTTACCTAAAATCATAAACGAAATAATAAGTCCATACAAAGCAACACCTTCTGCAAGACCTACGAAAATAAGTGACTTACCAAGTATACTCTGATCTTCAGAAATTGCACCAAGGGCTGCACTAGCTGCTGACGCTACCGCAATACCACCACCTATACAAGAACATCCTGTTGACAATGCTGCTGCCAAGTAGCCCATTCCAACTGATAATCCTGATGCAGAACTTTGAGCTACAGCCTCTGCTGCCATAGCAGTATCTGCAAAACCAAATATAACACTACCTATTAACACACTAAAGAATGTTAAAACATTCATAGCCAAATATCTTTTGTATCTTCCTCTAGACTTCTCTCCTAAAGCATACGCTCCAAAAGGAATAATCATCGTAAGTAAAAGTGCAATAACCAATAAAATTTTTATCATTTCTATATCCTCCTAAACTATTTTATATTTTCATTTGTATTATATGGCTTAAATTCTCGACCATTTCCTCTATAGAATCTTGAAAACATTTCATAGTACTCTAGTCTAAGAACCTGAATACCAACTATCAATCCCTCAAGACCGCATACGAATAAATTTCCAAGAATAATTACAAATAAATTACCTGTAGAACCATGCTCAGCACCTGCAAGCATAAGCACTACCTCCATCATAGCTGCATGGCTTACCGCAAATGCTCCTATTCTTACAAAGGATAGAGTATTTGAAAAGTAGCTTAGCAACACTTCAAACATTTCAAAGAACATCTGAACAAAAAACATTCCTATGCCTTCCTTATGCTCACTATGATTTTCATTCTCTTCTAATGAATGCTTTTTCTTTTCTAGCATATGAGTTAACGGTTCCTTAAAAGCCATTAAAAGTAATGGTACACCAAACATTACCAACAGGACAATAGTAGCTGGCAATGGTTTTCCTGACATAAACAACGCTAACACCGCTGTTACTGCACCATAAAAAATAAGTCCCGCTATTCCATTAGTATCAAAAAGT
>JAFOCU010000418.1 GCA_017381055.1 Lachnospiraceae bacterium | reverse complement strand
GATACACCTTTATTATTCTTTTTTAATTTTAAGAAAATTTTTACCATAGCCATGTCACCACCTATTTCTAATTAATTTTTTTACTGATAAAATACAACCGCACCCTGTACGTTGTTTACATTTATTCTTGATAATTCTGGATCATCATTTACAATCGCAGCGTTAAGCGCTAAATCTGTCTCATTGATAACACTTAAGCTTACCTCTGTTGTATCTGAACTTGCGCCTCTGTGGCTACTCATAATAAGTAACTCAATTGACTCTCCACATACAAATGCTTCTCCTGCATCATAGTTCTCAGCTGGATAAAGCTTTGAACCTACCTGATAGCTTATCTTATAGTCGCCTGCTCTACCTGTTACCTTGATGATAACATTTTCGATTCCTGCGGCATTGCTGCTTACAACCTTCTGATTATTTACATCACCTGACTGACCACAGATAACTGTATCCATATCAGATCCTGTTCTATTAACCATTAAGTAAATGTCGTAGTTAGAAGAAATCATTTCCTTATAAGAATCAGCTGCACCATCTGATACAAATGTGCTTGATGCAAATATATTCTCTGTACCTATAAATACATCTTTGATATCAACTTCCTGTATTGGTCTATCAGAACCTGCAATAGCATAGAATGAAAGTCCCATTGTTCCAGTTACCTTGTCAGTTGTCTTATCATATGTATACGACATATTATCGATAGTTACTTTTCTACCCTCTTGCTTAAGATATGCAAGAACTGCCTTAAGCTCTTTGTATGTACAGCTATATGATACATTTGAGCTTGTTGTTATACCTACATTATCTGTTTGATATACTATGTTTCCAGCCTTTGCAGGATTTGATGATCTAACAGTACCAAACTTATACATCTCAGTTACATTACCAAGACTCATCTGATTTAACTTAACACCTGTATTCTTTTCAACAGAGCTTAAGAATACTAATACATGCTCCTGACTTAACCAAGTATTATAATCTGCAAACACTGTGTTAAATTTAACCTTATTTAAAGCTGTGTCTGTCTCATACTGCGTCTTCTTTATATTCTTGTTATTAAGGTCTGCTCTTTTTTCCTTAAGCTGTCTTAACTCCTGCTCATATTCTGTATTCCCTGTTGTAGTTTTATTAAACAACCAGAATGAACCTCCGAGAATAGCTACTATAAGTAATATGGCAAGTAATTTTTTATCTCTATCTGAAATCATACTACTCTACCTCCTCTTCTGCCTTTTCACCATCTTCAGATGTAACTACATCCTTTGTATATTGGTCAATATCTGGATTAAAAGTAAAGCTAGCTGAAAATGTAGATGTGATAACTCCATATGCATCTGTTGACTCTGTTACACTTGGAACATATACATTAGATATACCTGGCATAGCGCTAAGCTGAGTAATAAACTTAGCTACTGTCTGCTTTGTACTTGTTGTAGCTGTCAAGTTGACTGATCCATTATCAATAGTTAATGACTTAATAGATACATGAGATGGCATACCCTTCTCAAGAGCTTCTATAAACTGAATTAAATGGTCATTATTATTCTCAGTAATAGCAAGGAATCCCTCTACATCCTTAACCTTATCTAATGATTCATAATAATCAT
>JAFOCU010000417.1 GCA_017381055.1 Lachnospiraceae bacterium | reverse complement strand
TCTTTACCATATTTACACTCATTACATTTTGCATCCGCAATAGCCTTTATCTCTTGCAAACAGGTATTAGCTTTATTTCTTTGTTCGGTCATACAAGCTAAATAATGTGCTAATTCTTTATTTTCCGTTTGTAAGTTCCATGCTCTTTTTACCAAATCTTCTTTAACTTCTTTTATTAGTACTGCCATTTGTGGCGGTGCTGGTATTATCATAGAGGATTTATTAATATAAACTAACTCTCCTTTTCTAACTAAGTCTAAGGTCTGGTTAAGTCTATCTATTTCACCTTGCATTAAGAATAAACTTAATAATAAACTAGCTATATATTCATCTTTATCTTCCATTACTAATGCTCCTTAAACTATAAAAGATTACCGCAACACATACCTCGATAGCGATAGCGGTAGTAAACCCTAATATAAATTCTAAAGTCTTAATTACCATTACAACACCTTTACCTCTCCGGTATTAAAGTTATACCTATCAATACTAACCATACTTGCTAAGTTAAGATTAATCTTAAAGTCTTTAGCTTGACCTTGTTCTTTAAAGAATTGTTCTATATCTCCCCAAGTTCTAGGTTCATCATCTAAGAACTTAGTTGCCTTAACTTCTCCGTACCCTTCAATACCATTATAGTTATCTGTCTTATCTCCCATAATAACTTGCTTCATGAGGTTGTAATCTGCTTCTACAGGATTAAGATTGTATTGCTTATCATGGAGTGGGTCATACAATTCACAGGGGAATGATTTAAAGTCTTTATCTATACTTACTAATATCTTTCTAGTCGCATAGTTCTGATTATCTTCGTACATTATTCTACAAGTATCATCTGCCTCAAGATTTGGAAGGCTAACTACTTCATAGTTATTATATAGCTCAGCTTTGATTATGTCATACATTGGAGGTTTTTCTTTGTCCTTACGATTAGCCTTATAGTCTGGATAATATTGTTTCCTCCAATTGTTTTTATCACCAACTACTAAGATTACATCATTAGTTAAGAACCTAGCTTTAAGGTCTTCTATAAAGTTAGCTATAAAGTCCATACCTTTACGGAGGTCATAAGACTCTGTATAGATAAACCTATCTTTAGGGTCTTGTCTAAGTACCTTAGTAGCTACACAAGCTCTATAAATATAACTTTCAATATCAACTATTAATAACATAACGTCTCCTTACCAATCTATAAATTGAGGTAGTGCAAATAAAGTAATTGCAACTACGAATAATATTACAGTACCCACTATTTTAAATTCTCCCTTATATCTTCTAGCAACATTTTAATATCTGACCGCTCAGTTAAATCATATATAGTTATTTCTACCCTAGGTCTATCAGTTGATATACCTCCAAAACTATCAAATGTTAGCGGTAGGTTTTCATGTCTATCATCTGGTAGTTTACCTAGTTCAACTATTGCATCTTCAAAAAACTTTTGATGAATAGATGTTACATTACCTATATCAAACCTACGTCTATCGCCCTTAAATACTTTATATTGAATTGCAATTTTTTCTAAAGGTTTATATATTTCATTTAATATTTGGTCTTTCATATAAGCCTTGTAGTTTACCTTAGCCGAGTTAAGGGTTCTAAAATATGCGTTACGATAGTTGTTAAGGTTGAGTATAAACTGTCGCTTACTATTTATTTTAATAGCCAGAGGACTCTCTAATCTTATAACCATTATACCTCCAACTCATTAAAACAATCTTCGCAAATAAATATATAAGGAGTTTCGCTACCTAGATTTTCCACATAAGGAAGTTTTAATTTATATTCTGAGTGCATCTCCCCGCACATACTACAATGATGTGGATATTTATGTGGCTCATACATACTCTGGGTTCTTTTTAATCCGCTAGCTGAAATTGCATCAGCAAAAATTAAGTCCTCTATTGATTTTGGTTCTTCCATTAATTACCTCCTCTAATTAATTTGTTTACTTGTTTTTCATACCAACTACAACCCTTTAGAAAATCTTTAAGATTATCTGCAAGTCTAGTTAAGTCTATGTCTGCTGGAAACCTATGTATTACTGTATGGTCTCCATCTACATACTTTAATTCGTAGTAATAGTTATCCATCATTTAACCTCCTATTAGTTTCGTTTATTATGTCAGCCATATCCGGATTAAGTTCACGACAACCGTCTGAATATAATCTTCTAGGTGTTTGATATACAAAACCTATATCGTACATTATATCTTGCAAGTCTATCATTAAGTCTTTCCATTGTTTTTCTGTAAGCCTGTTAGTATAATAAAAAGACTGCTTAATATCTTCCAGTATCTTATCCTTATGTATTTTATATTCTCTTATGTTCATTAAAAACCTCTAAAGATATTATCTATTGCTTTAATTCTATCTGCCGTACTAGGATGAGTTTTATGTTGATTATAGTATTCTTCTGGTGGAGTCAAGATAGTTAATGCTCCCTTTAAATCTACATTCCTAAAGGTAAAGAACCCAGCGAGTACAGCAAATCTATCTGCCCTGTATTCATTTACCCTCATATATTCATACAGTTTCTCTTGGTCAAATGTACCATTGAGCTTTTGAATTGCTATATGTTCGGATGTTGTTTCTACATGTTCCATGACCGCATGACCTACTTCGTGGAATATGGCTCCTCTAACTTGAGCCTCATTCATACGTCTAAGTAGTTCAGTAGATACTTGTATTCTTGCATCAGCTCCGGTCTGTGCCCACATCTTTGGATGTTCTATAACTTCGATAGTACATTTCTTTTTATATACAGAACATAATCCTATTGCCTCATTGAATACCTTATTGTATTCTTCTGGAGTGGCAGCTTGTACCATTACCGCACAAGTAACAATACAAGTAAGTGCTATTAGTGTTTTCTTTATCATTTAAGTTCCTCCGTAAACTCAACTTTAGTAGCATTAAATATAAACCTAATATTTACCCCTCGTCTACCAGCTCGGTTCTTTGCTATATATAAATCAGCTTTACCACGACTAAAAGCATTGGTTGGATTATATATTTCATCTCGATATAAGAACATAACCACATCTGCATCCTGTTCTAATGAGCCAGAGTCTCTAAGGTCTGCAAGTATTGGTCTCTTATCTGCCCTACCTTCTAGGTTTCTGGATAACTGGCAGAGTGCGAGGATTGGAATATTATATTTGCGAGCTAATTTCTTTAAGCCTTGGGAGTTATCAGTTACTATCTTATAATCATCTGTTATTCTTTTATCAACTGGTTCCATAAGTTGAAGATAGTCTATAACTATTAAGTCACAACTACCGAACTGTTGCTTGCATTGTAAGATATTTTTTTCAACAGTCTTTAAAGTAGCATTACTATCATCTATTATATGGAGTTTTAAGTTGCTAAGTTCATCACCAGCCTTAGTAAAGGCTTGAAGTATTTCTTCCTGTCTATCTTTTTGAATAGTTAAATGCTCTTGATTAAATCCAGACCTACGGTAGATTGACCTTGATGTATATTCTTTGGTACTCATTTCTAAACTAAAGAATAGCACTTGCTTAGTCTTAGCTATGTACTCTGCAATCTGTTGAGCTAATGCCGACTTACCCATTGAAGGTCTTGCTCCTAGTAGATACATCTTACCACCTATCAATCCAGATAGTTGATTATCTAATCCCTTAATGCCAGTAGGTAAGCCGAGGGTTCCGGTCTCGGACTCATAGAGTATTTCTACATCATCCCAAAACTCAGAGAACCCTGTGTCTAATCCTATAAAGTCTGTATGGGATGTACGGGTCATAATCTCATTAGCTTTGATAGATAATGTACCAGCAATATCGTCTACATCCTCCTTGTTTTCCAATCTGGTAATAGCATCTCTGCAGAGGTTCATTAAATATCTTAGCTTAGAGAACTTAATAATAATCTTAGTAAGTTGTTCCCAATTCTTAGAGGTTATATAATTATCAACGAGTTCTAAAAGCTTTGAGTTACCTCCAACCCTATCTAATTCTCCATTAAACTTTAATAGTTCCTGTACTGAAACTGTGTCTGTAGGTTTACCTTGCTTATGCAAGTCTTCTATTGCCTTGTATATAAACTGGTGAGACTTTTGATAGAAGTCAAATGATTTGAGAGTAGATAATATTTGAGATACTTTACTATCATCTACCATAAGAATAGATAATATATTATCCTCAGCCTCTTTACTATATAAATCTTCTATTCTGTTTACTTGTTCCATATTAAAATCCTCCTAATCTAAAGATATCGAAGTTATTCTAAATGGTACATTTATTTTAATTAAATCTCTATTATTTAAACTAATAGTATAATTAAGATTACTAACACCTAAATATCTATTAAGGGTATCTATCGCCCTTCTCCTAGAACATTTGATTATTTTTTTAATTATATTATCATCTATATCAGTAATAATTACCTCATATTTAGAATAGTAAAATTCTCTATTTTTATATATATATTTATGTTTCATATTAAAACCCTATTGTAACACCTACATTACCAGCAAAGGAACTATTACCACCGTAACTAGCTCCGGCTGAGAGCATTACCTTATCATTAAGATAATGGAATACACCTATTGCTCCAGCTACATTGTCTGCATACATTCCAGTACCGATACTTACTTGGGTTCTACCCTTGTATCTAGGGTTCGGATGTAATGCTGTTAAAGCTGTGACTGTTGCAAGTCCTTGTTCTAGTTTGTTATCTAATTTGTTTACTTGTGATTGTAATTTATTCACCCTCGTATCTAGGGTTGAAACATTATTCTTAATACCCTCAATGTTCTGGCTATTATTTTGTATAGCCGTTTCTAATCCAGAGGTATCTACCTCTTGCAGAGCTCCAGTTTGAAATACTCTGCCGGTATTATCCTTGATATAAAACTTACCGTCTTTAAAATAAGACTCGGTAATCTTTGTATCGTAATCCGTAAAGTGCATTGTATAACTGTTATATGTTCTAGCCCCTTCTTTACCATTGAACCGCATCTGTTGTTCTGATACTAGGTTCTTTGGTGTATACTGAGTCTTAGGTTGTTCCCACATTTCTATTGATTGTAATGTATCAACGTGGAATATCTCCTCAAAACTAGAGTTAGAATAACTTGCTGATATATCTTGAGCACTAGCCGGTAGTGCTATCAATAATGCTAATAATAATAATCGTTTCATTATACCTCCTTATCTATATCTATATTATACTTATCTACTAAGTAAACTATATCTTGATTGTCATATCTAAGTTCTACTGGTGTCTGTCTAATAAATTCTATTGCTTTAGTCTTACTATCTATATCGAAAAAGTCAATATAATCTAGCTGGTCTTCAACCACACTTACTTGTGGGTTTTCTCTAAAGTATTTCTCGGCTACCCAACCCTTACCAAGTATATGATAGTGGCTTATAACCGAAAGTTCTTTAAGTTTACGTCTACCATTAAGAACACACTCGGTATTTTCTTCTAGGTATTTAAGATAGTCATAGAAGATTTCAACCAATCTATGAAAACCTTGCTCACCATATCCCTTAATGAGTCGCTCCATTTGATAAGGTCTAAGTCTTACCTTACCCTCCGGAGCCTTGGCTTGTACCCCCTCTCTATTAAGAAGAACATACTTAGCTTTATGAATATCATATCTCTCAGTTAGTATCTGGTATATATCCTTCATATGTTTATCTGGGAGAGTGGATATATAAGCCATAACTATTTCTCTATCCGATTGTTTATGTTTCTCCGTTGGCAATTCTAGCCTCCTCATATAATTCACAAGTATCACATTTAATATTATTACATTGACCGCAATTTATTATATGCTTACCACAACTAGGGCATATAAATATTGATAAGTCTATTGGAGCATCTACTTCCGTATCACAGTACGGACACCATTCATAAGTTTTATATTCTGTACTCATCATATACTCCTATTGAAATAATGAAACCAGTCTGCTTTATATATTTCAACTGCGGTAGTGACCCTTACTTTATACCGCCCATCCATTAATGCTGTATCGGAATAACCCTTTACGCATATCTTATCACCAACTGCCAACTCATTCGTAGCATAACCCATCAGATAACCATAGACTCTCACAGTACAAGGATAGCTGACTTCGTCTAATCTTCTATCTGACCCTAGCTCTCGCAATACATACCCTGTACATCTTAGGGTCACATAGGGTTTGTCTTGCCATGAGTTATCAGTTATTTCTCTTATTATTAAATTATGTAATTCATTCCATGCGGACTGGTTCCAACCTTGACTCATAAATCAAACTTATCCTTTAGGTATTTACACCCCTCAGATATATCTCGCTCGTACCAAGGGGTACCCTCGATATACTGGCGGGCAACTTCTTTACTATCAATAAGTTTATAGTCCATAGATACGGCTATATTAATAGCATCCGCCAACGCATCACTAGCTTTTTTCTTATGGGTATACATATCAGCATACTCTCTAAGTCGCTTACGTATCTCTGCCGGACCATAATCCTTTGCGGTTCTCTTTAAATAACTATCAAGTTGAACACAACTATAAGAGACAACCTCTGCCCCGTACTGATGTACCATGGCATTAAAAAATCTTGAGGAGACTTTAAATCTGTCGAACTCTACGGTGTCTCTATATTTTATAGTCTTGTGTATCTTATCTCGTTGCTCTGGTGGTAGTAGCAACCGCATTGTTTTTTCTCTAGCCTCGAGATAATAACATAGGTTGTTTACGTTGACTAGCAGAGCGGTCAACATATACCTATTGACTAATATCTCTGTTGCTATTTGAAACTTATCATATTTGTTTCTATAATCTTTATCCATAATTACCTTTAAATAAAAATAATAAGGGAGGATAGAAAGGAGTAGACCCTCCCTTAGATATGTATTGTATTGTAGATTTATATTCTTCTAATCCTCTCCGGATTAAAACCTAGTACAGTACCTTGATTAGTAGTATTAATATCAAATACTCCTAGCTCAGATAAAGCCTTAAGACCTCTGCTTACTGTGGACTTATTTCTGTACCTCAGAGTCTTACGAAGGTCTTCCATACTGAACCTCAACCCTACTACTTCATTATTCTCTAACTCAGTATTGAGTTCTGCCTCTAGTATCTTTGCTAAGATTTTAGTTAGGGTTTTTGATTTCAATATAGTTATCAACGGTACTGTATCAATATCAATTCTCATTTTTATTTACCCTTTTCTTCCTTTAAGATTATTGATGTTACCCAACCTCCGAGTGCTGGCATCATCATAAAGAATTCGTCTGCTGGAATACCCTTCTCATTAACTATTACATCCTTAAACTGTAATAATAAATCAACTCGTTTAGTAATCTCAGCATGAACATCTAGTGGTTGAGCCGGAGCTGCGGGAGTATTCTGTGCATAACCTCCCTGTCCTCCTCCTTGGTTATAACCTCCTCGGTTATATCCTCCGCTATTCCCATAACTTCTACCACCATAATTACCATAAGCCATAGTTAATTACCTCCTTACTTCTATTGCTTTTAGTTCCTCATACTCTATAAACTTACCTCGATAGAGTTCATATAAATCTTGCTTTGCAAGTTTCTTATTAATATATTGCTTTGCAATCTCTTTAGCAATCGGACTTAGTTGTATTCGTTTCATTTTTAATAGCCTCCAATAGTTCTGGTATACTTGCCGACACACTATAAGTATGTCCATTAGTAAAGCCTATAGTTGTTTGATTATATTCTCTTATTATATAAGATATTGTTTCTGGTCTTATATATATCTCATCCTTACTATAACTTAATCTTGTTTTAATCATACAATACTCCTTAGCCAATTACTTAATTTGTTTAATCTTATTTTATTAAGTACATATTGAAAATATATTTGATATTTAATCTTGTATTTCATTAGTATATTCCTCTGTCCTTGCATCGCCTATTAATTTCTCCCAGAGTAAAGCATTTTTTAATACTTCTCTCTGATAATCAGTTAAGTCCTTCTTAGAACCTAACTCATCTATTAGTTTATCATAATGATGTTTAGTAAACTCGTCCATAATTACCTCCATATATTTTATTATAACATACAACTTATATTGTCTTCCATAAATTATAATCTATCTGTAATATTTATTTACAATACCTCCTATAAATTCTCTCGCTTACCTCTCTAGCCGTACCATGCGAGTTCTTTAATATAAACTTATTAATTTTCTCAGAACATTCCTTGTCATCTAATATATCTCTCATAAATCTCAGCCAGTTTAAAGTATTATTCTCTGTCAGCATTTTTACCTCCCTGTATTTTATCAATAATCCTATGTATAACTCTCAAATAAATCTTGGATATATTTTGAGGAGAAGTATTATATCTCTCACCCAGTTCTGCATTAGTTGCCCCCAACAATCTAGCAATTGTTATGTCTTTACTTCTCTGTAATATTGGGGCGGTCTTTATCATCTTTAGAACCTTATTGAATACCAGTTCGTTACTTATTTTCTCATCCATATCTTCCATACTATCATCCGATAAACCATACATTAATTCCTCTATGTCTATCTCCTCCTCTAATTTTCTATCGAATTTTTCTTGTCTAACTATTGCTCTCCATATAGCGGTACTAGCATAGTTAAGAAAACTTGCATCCTTATCTGGATTAAAATTCTTTAAAGCATTATATAAAGCAATCATCCCTACATGTTCCATCTCATCCCAATCTATATTGGTCTTGTATTTAAAAGTTCTCCCTCTATATTTGTTTACAATCTTATAAACTAAATTCTTATATTGTTTTATATCTTTATTCGTTATCATTATTGACCTCCTGTCTTATTAATTCTTTAAAAGGGTCACACATACCGGCATTAAAGAACGGTTTATATATACTAGCCGGCTTATAAAAGTCTGATACTTTTAACTCGTTACGTTGCTTATCATACTCGAACGTCTGGCATTGATAGTGAATAACACATCCCTCATAAATGGCTCTCAGTGCGTACTCTGTTGCCTTATCATAACTCGAATGATGTTTGTTTATGGTGTTGCGTTTATTAATTGTCATTGTTTCAACTCCTTTATTTAACTGCTTACATTAGTTTCGTCTACATTAAAATCAAGTCTGTCGTCAATATCAAAGTCTATGTCATAGGCTTTGAGAGGAAGTGAGTCCGACGCACCTAATAAATAGATGTATACTGGTTTGTCCTTATTTGGTTCTAATTCCAAAAGTTCAATAAGTTCTTTAACTGTCAGATGTTTATTTTCCATTGTTTTAACTCCTATTTTGTGCTTACACTTATATTATACAGTAGAAAGTTTTATTTTACAAGGTACTTTATTATTCTTTATTTATATCGACAACTTCTGCACTTACTTGATAAAAGTTTTTAAGGTCAGAAGCCACGAATTGCATAGCTTCGGCAACTACTCTTGCCTGTTGTTCATTCTCTGCGGTTATATAAAGAGTTCCGCTCATTGTTACATCAATCTGTACTTCATATTGTGCCATTTGTTATACCTCCTTTATTTGTCATTAAATATATGATGTTCTAACTCTTGTGTATGTTCCTTGTCTATATAGATAGTTAATACGGTCTCGGGTTTATTATTATATACTTGTTCACCTATATCATAATATCTAACACCTAAAAATCTAGCATAAGTTTGAGCTTTTTTAATATTTTCTTGACTCATTGTTTTGTACCTCCGTTAATTCATATACTAACTCTATTGTCTCGGTATCATCTTTATTATAGTGGATAGTCTCTTGCCCTTGAGTTCCAATTGTAATTATTATATCACTCATTATTTTACATCCTTTACAAATGCTTTTTTAGTCTCTGTATATTCTTTACTTGTATAATATTTATACTTAGTAGTGAATTCTTTTTTTGTTAGTCTCTTTAAGTCTCTGAGCTCTTGACCTTTAGGTTTAAGCACGTGGCTATAGTCAATCTCATTATGCTTTAAGTAGGTCATAGCTTGCCTTATAAGTTGCTTTAATAAACTTTGATATCTATAACATTCCCAAGTTCTGTTATAGTATCTTATTTTATGTGTCACTCCTATGTCATGATTATTATAAAGGACTCTACCTTTATGCCCCCAACTTGATGATGTTTCATAATACTCACATACAAATTGTAAAGGTTTAAAGTCTTTAATTTTAAATCCATAGTTCTTACACATCTCTTTAATATCTTGATTATTATCTATTGTAAATATCTCCATTGTTAGTTCCCTCCATAGTTATACTTGTAAACATTTTTCTAAGTGGTCAATAGTGTTAAGGTCTTTACAAATATCCTCATCACCAAATAATATATACCAATGTTTTTGAGCTTCTATTGCCTCATCATAATCATTAAATAATCCGATAAAACAATCTCCATATGCATCTATATAAGTATTTAAAACTTGAAATAAATCAATCTCACCTTTAAACTTTACTGGTATAGGCTTGGTATATTTTATAGTTAAGTATCTTGTAAACATTGTTCTATCTCCCCGATTATACCGCATACAAATATCTTATTATTATAAAGTGGTCTTCTTAAACAATAGTTTATTAAACTATTATATTTTTTGAATTGTTTAGGAAATATTTCAGCATTCCCATTTCGATATTCAATATATATACTTGCTTTATACATTGTTACACCTCCGCATATAAATCTTGTAATGTTTGTAATCTTGTTTTTAAGTTTTCTAATTGCTCGGCTTGTCTCTTGCCTAGCTTATGAGTTTTATTTTCTAGTTTTTCGAGTTCATGCTCAGTCATTGATATTTCATTTTTAAATGCTGTGTCTAAACTCCAATTACCATATGGGCAATAATGAAATACTACGTCTGCAGAGTTTAGATAGTCTCTGATGTTCGCTTGATGTTTACGAGTAGTAACTGAGTAGTAGGTATCATTAAAAACCTTTAATACTTTACCATTATTGAGAGTAAACTCTCTGTAAATTGGTGT
>JAFOCU010000416.1 GCA_017381055.1 Lachnospiraceae bacterium | reverse complement strand
CAGTTGCTTACTTCCATCTCTTTTTTGTATCTCTATGTCATAATCAAGATAAGAACGATAATCTGTATATTCTTCAACTATTTTTTGTCCATTATCATCCTTCGTCATAAGCTTATCAAATAGCTCAGACATTTCTTCTTTATACTGTTCTTCAAACTGAGCTGTCCACAAATTGATACCCTCTATGTTATTTTCAGCCGTAATCATACGATACAATCCTTCTTTTTTCTTATCAAAGCTAATTGTGAAATGATAACTGTCATCACCATAATAAATATTATCCAATGCTTTATTAAGGTTCTTAAACTCTGTCTTAGCCTTTTCGATAAGTTCTTTCATCTTTGACAAGAAATCACTCTTAAATATCTGTTCACAGTCATCCTTTGCCTGTCTTAGCTTCTCCTCATATCGTATCATCTCAACAGTTTTTAGATTAGCTGCTGCCTCTCTATATTCAACTATTCCTGTAATACCGATTACAAAATCCTGTATAAAATCTGTATTATATCGATACTGTTTATCCTTAAGCTCATCTACCAGGTTATTTCTTTCAGTTTCAAACTGTGTACGTTGTGGTGAAAAATTTTCATATATTTTCTTCGCAGTCTTTGTTTTTCGATTAAATTCATATTTATCCTCTGCTACTCTATACGAAACACCATCTGCATCCAACTTATTTTCAAGCTTCTGATTACTCTCCTTTAACAGTCTCTGCTTTTCTGCCAGTTCTTCTCTCAATATTTCCACTTTATTAGAAAGTCTAGCATTTTCATTAGACAAATATTTCCATTCTGCATCCGCACTTTTCTTCTCTTCCTGTTTAACATTTAAGTCCATCTGAAGTTGTATATATGTTGGATCCTTCATAGCCTTATCTAATTCAACTTTTTCAAGTTTCAACTGTTCTTTTAGCTCCGCTATACGAACTGGCGCATTAACATATAGTTTCAACATTTCGATATTAAATTTCTCTTTTGCTTCTATTAACGTATGATATGCTAAAATTTCTTCACGAAGCTTCTTCCTTACTCCACTTAATTCCTCTAATCGTGTTCTTACATTGACAATTTGTGTTCTATATGCATTCCTACCTATATACGGATCATGATAATACTTAGGGTTAATATGTCGCACAACATACCCTTGATATAGCATGCATTCTGCTGTAATACCAATATCATAATTCTCTAGCTCACTTATGTCATTACATCTAAACACTCTGCCCAATAAATAATTCGCAAATGCCTTAGCATATCTGTTCTCACTTTTTACTACATACGCCAAGGATTTATTATCTACCTCTATGTCTAGCGGTAATTTTCTTGTATTTATAATACCTGCTGTATGTATTTTACCTCGTCGTTTGTTATACATCTCCAATGCCACATTATAATACTGTGGTTCTACAACAAGATAAAATTTTTGGTTATTCATATAACCTTCTACTGCATTTATCCACTTTTCATCAGTAACCTCTAATAGTTCCGCAAGTATATATACCCTTGAATTTATTCTTCTTTTTTCAAATTCCTTTTCAATGGTATCCTTTAACATTACAGTATGCTGCGGGTATGTAAGATTACGCTTTTCAAGTTCACTAAGCCTATTCTGCAGCTCTTCTATCTGCTTATTAAGTTCATTCATTCTATACTTATATTCTGCATATTTATCTTCTATTTCTTTTAATTCTTTTGCCTGAAAAGCAACTATCTGCTCGATAATACTTGCCTTTTCAGAATATCCCACCTCAGATGTTAATACATTTATGTCGTTAACAGACACTATACCATAGCCAAGTTCTTTTACACACTGACAAAATTTTTTTAAATTCTTAACCTGCTCTGTAAGTTTTATTTCCTCATTCTTATACTTTTCGATATCCTTATTAACCTCATCAATTCGACGTTTACAATCTTCTATCATCTTACTTGATGAGTTATTATTTATTGCAACATTGATTCCTAATATCTGTTCTTCTAATGTCCTTATCTTATTATCAATATTGTCAAGCTGTTCTTTATTTGATTCAATAGCTTGACTTTTTAATCTAATATCTTTTTCTTTATCTTCTATATCACTTTTCACTGAATCTCTTGAAGCGAGAGCAAGCAGAATATCATTTATAATAATATCCTTATCCTTTTTTTCAATTCTTTCATATGTTGAAAGTATATCTTCCAGTGCAATATACTGTTTTTGTGAACGGTCAAGCAATAGCTCTAATTCACTTAATGTTTCTATATTTGCACGCAAAGATTCCACATCAATCTTTTCATCAGCCAAAACAAATTTATTGATAAATTCTTTAACGTTATCCATAGGCTTAAATGCCAATGACTTTGGAATAATATCAAAAAACTTATCCTCTAAATTGCCCATTCTTCGCTTAAATCTGTCTTTTGCAGCGTTTTTCTGTTCAATAAATCTAACTCGTTTATTATTATTTTTAAATTCCTCTGCTAAAGCTGGTCGATTATCAACTACAAATGACAATTCTTCAAGTCTACACTCCTCAACATACCATTTTGTACTAACAGGACTTTCCTCATCCTGCGAGGTCATATGTACACCCATTACAAAGTATCTATTATCTTTTTCTTCATAAAACTCCAATGCAACATTGGCAGGTACTACATTCTTACGAAGATAAGTTTCTCCAACATTTCCTACCTTACAGCGCACATATCCCTTAAGATTACGATTACCCTTTTCATTAGCTGCCACATTAAATCTTCTTGTATTTGTTGTAAGTACCAACTGAATAGCATCTAGTATAGTAGATTTACCAGCAGTATTTTCACCACTTATAAGAGTTGAACCATTAAGAGATATTCTTTCATTTTCAAAGTAGTGCCAATTAATCAATTGTATTCTAGTTAAAATCTTTTTTTGATTGTTCATTCTAATTTCCTTTTCAATATACACTATATTCATCTACTGCTCATCATTATCAGATACAATATCCTTATTCTCCGCATATTCCTTTAACTTTTGCATCGTCATTTCATAATAATCATTAACATTCTCTACAGTAACAGCCATTATAATTGACGGATATATCACAATTCTCGTATCTGCCAGATTCACATCCGTATCCAAATTCTGAATAATATTGTATTTTTTAAATTCTTTAACAAAATCTTTCTCCATACTCTTATCCAAATTTGGCTTTGACTTAATCTTAAGCATTGCAAACTTTTCACGAATCTCTTCCATAAGTACTGTCACTTCCTCTGAATATGTAGCCAGTTCTTTTCTTTTTTCAATATATAAAAGTCGAAGTATAAGCAAAATAATACTATTATATTTATTCAAATCAACTCTACCTGTACCAAATTGATTTGCTATTCCTATAACTCCCTGATCTTCATTTAATTTTAAATCATATCCAAGTAACTCAAAATATGTAACAAACATTTCAAAATTTTGCTTTACAAACATATAATCCTTTTTAGTATCTTCTCGCTTCTTAAGTAAAAAACAATGATTTAATAATTTATTAGCCGCAATTCTGAATTTTTCCTTCTGTGCAACCGATTCATTCATTATCTCAAACATAGTTTCTCCTATCTTTTGATTATTTCAAATAACGGGAATTCATATCCCATCTTGTTAATTCTTTTATCAGTTCTCTTTAATTCATAATTATTAGCACGATTACCTGCATAAATACTTATATATATAATTCGTATCAAATCTCTCTTACTTTCAACAGCTATCTCTTCGACAGACATCCTTTCTCTTCCTTCGAGGAGTGTACTTACGTACTCATTAATATTTTTTCTAGAAAATCTCTGCCTATTCTTTTGTTTAAGCGCCTCTTTGTACAATAATCTTTGTTCATCGCTCATAAGCTGCACTTCTGACAGGTTATCTACTACAACATTCTTTCTTGAGACAGGTATCGCTCTAAGTGATTCTGGTGAAATATATCCTTGTGTATAAATACTACATAGACTGATTAATTCATCAGAAACTACTTCAGCCTTTTCTCCACCATTATTAATTTCTTCTGCAAGCAAATCCAATATCTTAGCTAACTTTCCCTCCATATTGTTACCTGTTGCCAATTTAAATCTTGCACGCATAACAGCATTTTTCATATATCGCATATGTTTTATATCTATATCTTCTATAATCTCGTCCAAACGATAAAACATAGACTTAACATCTAACAACTCTGACACTAAATTATCAAATGCTTTTTCCTTATCTTCCTCTTGCTCCACTTCCATAAAACCTATAACAGCACGCTCCATAACTGTAGCATTTTCCATCATCTCTTCTATCTTCTCAATAATAGAACTTCTAAAATACGAAATATTTTCACTAGTCTTCATACGCAGGTAAGCCTTTGACCCAATATTCTTATGATATGCAAAAAAATGATCAATAATTTCAGCAGCGCTCATATCTGCAGTCTGCTTATCCATATGTCTCTTTATACTAGCATTTAACTTTTTTAATTCCGAGATCAATCTATCCGTATTCTCTTTAACACCCTTTATAATCAACTCATACGGCTTTGCATACAAATCTCTATTCTGCAAACTTGCATGAATCTGTGATATAAGTCCTTGATATTCCGCTTCTTCCTCCTGTATCACCTTATTCATGCTTTCTATGATAGGCACTGCATATTCATACAACACCACATTTAACTGATGATTCCTCTCCTGCTCATACTCAATCCATCCACATAATTTAAGGGAAGCTATAACTGCATTAGCCTTTTCTCTTGCGTCCTTAATAAACGTTCCCTCATCATCAAAAGTCATCTCCATATCATCTACTTCAAAATATTCCGTCAATGCTTTCACCACAATCTCACGATTAACACCATAAGATATTTCTGGTTTAAATGTATTAAAAATAAGCAGAATACAATCTGCGTATACTTGTCTATATTTACTTGTTAGCGGTTTAAAAAAATCACTAGGGAGAATTTGAAATAAATTCTTCATACTAAAGCCCTTTCTACTCGTCTATTACCTCAAACAACCTTCCAAGTTTCAATTTGTGTCACAAATATATCAAATCCAAGTTATTCTCCTATTCTTCAGCAGTATCTGCCAATTCAATATATTCTTTTAACTTCTTCTGTAACAATTTCTTATCAATCAACTTCAAATTATATTCCGAAACCATCGTTGGAGATAAACTACGACTAAGCGCAAATTCTACTACTTCATCATCTTTACTCGCACAAAGAATAATTCCAACACTTGGATTCTCATTCTCCTTTTTCACCTCACGATCAAGCGCTTCAAGATATAGATTTATTTTTCCGACATATTCTGGTTTAAATTCTCCGATTTTCAGTTCAAACGCTACAAGGCATGAAAGACCTCTATGATAAAAAAGTAAATCAATATAATAATCATGTTTACCTACTTGTACACGATACTCTTCACCAATAAATGTAAAATCCTTGCCTATTTCAAGAATAAAATCTTTGAGATTACGTATAATAGACTTTTGCAAATCACGTTCTAAAACAGGCTCTGGAACATCTAAAAAATCCAAAACATAGTTATCTAAAAAGATGTTTCCCGTTGCCCGCTTTGCTTCTTCGATTGCAGTAGTTACTGGTTGTTGTGACAACATATATCGTTCATAATATGCACTATCAATTTGTCTTGCTAATTCCCTTGCGCTATATCTCTCTTTCACGCACATATGCATATAAAATATACGTTCCTCCATTGTCTTACATGCAGACATTATCTTCAAATGATTCGACCAACTCAATTGTGTCAACAGTGTTGACACAATCTCATCATCCTTATATAATTCATAGAATTGCTTCATTCTATAAAGACCTCTTCGATTAAATCCCTTTAAATCAGGATAATTCGTCGCAAAAAAATCTGCCAATTTCTGCACAAACGAATCCCCATATTCCGTTTTCTCTGACTGCATACTAATATATTCACCAATGTCCCTATACATCAAGATTAATTCTTCATTTACCTTACGAAAAGCACGTTCTTTTGCTGACTCAATAATATCTATAACATGTCCAAACTGTTCTTCATTCAACACTAATTCACCCATTATATATTCCTCTCTCAATATATATTCTATGCAGATATTGTAACACTCTATCCCTAAAATAACAACCGAATTCCTATAAGCTCACATACAAAAAAGACAGGCATCACACCTATCTTCCTCTCACAATCTTATGCTCGTGAAGGCATCATAATATAACACCTATTTTCACTTTTTTCCAATTTCTTCAAAATTCTACGTACCAATTACGTACCAATTATCTGAGTAGTTACATAAAAATATATCGACTTTTATCCTTTTCAAAACTCACTCTAACGCTTGAACCATCAAGCTTTATCTAGCTTTATGAAGCTATATAAACATACATCGGAATCGTCAATTTATAACGAT
>JAFOCU010000415.1 GCA_017381055.1 Lachnospiraceae bacterium | reverse complement strand
CTCATCCTTATCAACACCCATAATTGAAAGTCGCTGATTCTGAATAAGTGTATTAAAGTTTGTATAATTTCTCTCATTGTCCTGGGCCTTCTTTGAATCGATCGAAAGCTCTGTAATAATTGTATTTAACGCTTCCTTAGCTGTTCCTCCATCAAAGTTTCTAAGCTCCTTTGATGCAACTAATTCATTGATAACATCTTTTGCACTTATATTATTTGTACCATATGTACTTGTAGCCATCTTAGCTGGATCATTTAATACATCTGGATTTACAATATATCTATCATCATCTGTATGTATAAATAAAGGAATATCCGCTGTGGACTCATCATATAAGTTAACACCTACTGAATGAATATCATTAAGTGTTGATGTAAGCTCCTCTAAAAACTTCTCAACTTCATTTATATAATAAGGAATACCCTTAAATGCTATCGGCTCTGAATGAGGATTATTTTCCTCTGGAATATAATTGTTACCATCTCTTAATCTTATAAGTGCTGCTAATGTACCAGTTGTTCCTGATGTAGCTGGATTAAAGCTTTCTCCGTAGCTCCACTGAATGTCATAGAGACCAACTAAGTCATCTGAATCTGCTTTATCTTCTCTTGCCACAACTTCAAGTGTGAAGCAATCGTAATTATTTACAAGTGACTTACCACAGATTGTTACATAAAATTCTGACTTTCCGTTGCTGTAAGTTACCTCATTTGTATCAACTTCTACGATGCTAGATAACTCATCGAGAAGAAGCGCTCTCTTATCTCTTAATGTATTTGCATTAGCTCCCTGAAGCTCTATTACATTTATCTGTTTATTGATAATAGCGATTTCCTTTGCAAGAGCATTTATCTGATCTACATTACTGCTTATTTCGGCATTTATATCTGCCTGAGTATTCTGAAGATTTGTTCTAATAGTTGTCATATACTCTAAAAAGTTCTGTGCGTAATTAAGCATCGAGCTTCTAGCTGACAAATCTGCTGGATTCTTACTTAACTCTTCTAAACTGTTATATAATCCACCAAACTCTGTTGTAAAACCTGACACACCATCATCTGCGAAGTAATCTTCAATCTGTGTAAGGTAATATGCTCTAGTAGATGAATCTCCCTGCTTACAGTTGTTAAGCCAATACTTTACGTCGTAGTACTCATCTCTTACTCGTGATATATTGCTAACTTCTACACCACTACCTAACTGACCATATCTTTGATATACTCTAAGCGGTCTCGATGCCTGCTGTGTGGCAGTCTGTCTGGAATATCCTTTTGTCTGTTCATTGGATATATTATTGGCTGTAATATTCAACCATGTATTTGCTGCATATAAGCCCGATGTTCCTATATGTAATCCAAAAAATGAATTTGCCATAACTTACTCCTTTCTCTGCCATCACTTTTTCTTATTCCTACCAGTTACCAACCTTTTGTATCAAGGTATCTATCATATCTGAAATAGTTGTTATATATCTTGATGACGCATTGTATGCATTTTGGAATTTAATCAGATTTGTAAGTTCTTCTTCTGATGTAACTCCTTGCTTTGACTGTCTCTTTTCTTCAACTGAAGAAATCAAATCCGACTGACTTTGTGCAATTGCATTATACATGTAACCGTCATTACCGATAATACCTACCATCGCACTATAATAATCATTTATATCTTTCTTTGTTGTATTATTAGGATCGATACATCCTTCAGCCTCATCCCAGGCCTGCAATAATCTTTCACCTAAGTTCAAGTCTACATTTTCTTCTATATCCTTAAGTGGCAAATATGAATAATCATCTAATATTACTTGATTAATCTGAAGATTACCAAGCTTGTAATAAGCTTCATCACCAAATTCATCATTTCTATTATATATGTAATATTCGGTGCCGTCTGCTCCCATTACCTTAGT
>JAFOCU010000414.1 GCA_017381055.1 Lachnospiraceae bacterium | reverse complement strand
TCATCTAACAATAAAGAAATAGTAAATGAACCTATACACTCTAATTCTGTTATATATTGTAGTGACACAACCGAAGTATTATTTGACACTACATATTATGTAATTATACACCCAGCGGAGCATGATAGTACACGTCATATTAAATATCGTCAGTACTTATACAAGGTTTGTACTAATAAAGATTATTTTACATCAGAACTACATTACATTAAGAAGTACGACAAAGAACACGATATAAGACATTTATTATTAAATTTAGTGTTAGTTACGTGTAACGGTATTCTAAAATATAATTTTTCAGAACTTACGACAAGGGATGCAATGGCTATTGTGATTAGAGGTACACGTGCCATAGTACAAGAATTAACAGTTATTGACATCACATTTACAAACTATGAATTCATAGACAAGTATTTAATAAAAAATATACCCACGGTAGCTCCAAACATGATATTCATAGATGTATGCATATTATACAGTAGATATAACAACAAATTTGAACCGTCAATAAATGAACTTATAGAAATAGTGTTAGGTGAGTATCGTGACCACTAAACGTGAATATAACTTACTAGATATAGTAACTATAAAACATAAACGTGGCAAATATATACTATTATCAAACTATGGTGTAACTTGCTATATTGCATTACGTATAGATACAGCCAACATCAACCACAATACCCCTCTAATAATCAGCAGAAACAATATAAAGGAAGTGATAGAAAATGCTAACTAAAGAGAACATAAAACAAGGACTTATATTCAGGAATAATACCACAAATAATTACTATTGTATTACACGTGTATATAAAGATTATTCTTTTAAATACGTAGGTGTCATACCTACAGATACAGTAGAATCAGCAGACAACCCCACAGAAACATTATCTGATGTAATAGACTGTGACTATATTACTATAACAGATGAACACTATACAAGGATATTCTGTGACGATTAAATTACGTAGTTGTAAATTATAATAAAACATGGTATAATATTAGTGGGTAAATAAAATTTCTTTTTTCTGTGCTAGGGATACTATAGGTATCATAAACAGTTCACTACTGTTCCTAGTACTTGTGTAGTTATCTCCAAGTGACTACACAATATTCATACCCTACTAGGGTACTATAGTAGGTTAGTCGGAGGTCAGTACATTCAAAACCTAGTATTCAATTAGGTCAGACACTAAAACCGACACCCCTTCAACCCTCGGTTTATCCACGGGTTTTCAGGCTATTCATCGTGTAAAGCACATTACATGGTGAGAATATCTCCGCACGATTTTGTCTTATCCAAACAAAGTCGTGTTCACAGTAGAAGCAGTTATCAGATTCATTATAGTAATTCCGGTGCTATAGTGAATTATCATCCCACAGTGTAGAATGCTCAGATATACACTGTGTAGCTCGTTCAAAGGTATGTTGTAGTACTCATCACACTACAACGAAAAAGAATCCAAAGCACGTTGTGAGCCTAGTCAACTCACAACACGATAAGAACACTCAAGCAGGGGAAAATTCCATAGTCCGTAAGGTGGTGCAATTCCACCTTTCCCCTTTAGGTTAGTTATCCCCTAACCGTTAAAATACTTATACTTATACTTATAAAAGCCAGCATAGATGCTAAGTGAGGGTGCAATTCCCTCAACTGGCTTTTGGGTGTATACCCGACACAAGCAAAAACTATAACACACGAAAGGTGGTGAATATATGGAGTCGGTTATTAAAAAGAAGGTTACATTTACAAAGGCAAGAATACTAAGAGTAGATAAAGAAACTAACACTGCATCTACTTTCATGGTAAACGTGTACGGTAAACTTACAGATAAAAGACTTTTAAAGTATCTAAATATTAAGTTTCCGCAGTACACTCACGTGTCTGTAGAGGACCTAGACTACACTCACTGTACACTAGCAATAGACACACAAACATTTTTAGATAATTCTTACATTTATACCGACAACCAAGGAGACAAAGAAAAGATAACAGAATAAACATAAGTAGTAACAGAAACACAAACACCAAACAAAACTATAATCGGAGGTAGAAACATGGACAATTTCAAAGCAACAATCAGAGAATCAAGCAAACAACTTACAGCACGTGAGAAACTAAAGTATATGGATACTCAACTTTCCACAAACCTTTCAGAAGTCACAGATGAGATTATTATAACACCTGACTTCTACGTAGTTGTAGATGTTCACAACGAAAACTCAGAGGACAAAGACTATGTACAGTATCATGTAATTGATAAAGATGGTACAGACTACTATACAGGTTCAGATAGTTTTTGGAGAGCATTTAAGACTATATTCGACACCATGCTAGGTGAAGAGGAAGAGTATCAGATAAGAGTATTCCAACGTGAATCAGCAAACTATAAAGGTAAATACTTTATATCATGTGCTATAGTGTAATTATGAAACAATAGTTACACAGAGTGAAGTTGTTTAAACACTTCACTCTTTTTTCAGTTTTAACATAAAAGAGTGATTATAATGGAGGTATTTAGTATAATGTATATAATTATATAAATAAGGGTATAGGTTAATAAGTATGAGTAAAAAAAGAAAAAAGAAAAACGTCAATTTATTTGGCAACCCTAGTTCATACCCGAACTTTAGTTTACCCAATATACACACCTATTACAGACCTAATAGGTCAACATTATCTAATATCAATATAAAAGGTATAAAAACGACAGTAAAAAGACCACGTACAAAGATAGTAAAGTTTCGTGGGTCCAACTTGTCTGAATTACGTCAAGAATACAATAAGCAAGTCACACGTATTCATAATATAGAACGTAAGCTTGTTAATCAGGGATACATCGTAAAAACAAGTGTACCTGACGTGTTACCAAAACGTGTAACACGTAGTTATATTGAGAAGTTAAAAAGCATAAAGCCAGCAGATATACGTGCAAACGTAAGTACACCTGTAGAGCTATATGGTGGTAACGTTATTTTGGT
>JAFOCU010000413.1 GCA_017381055.1 Lachnospiraceae bacterium | reverse complement strand
TTGGCTAGTACTTGAACCTCCAACCTTTTGGTTCACTAGCTCACTTCTATATCCAGATAGAATTAGGATAGCTTTACCTAACTTATCTCTTAACGGTTGGAGAAAGTTCTGAGTAAGATACCCTAGGTTCTTTATTGCTGTAGTAGTAGGATAATTATGATACCCATATCTACTAGCCGTATCAGAATAAGTCATTTCTTCTAAGGTAAAGTTCTTACTCAGTCTCATTATTTCCTCCTTTTATAATGATTATATATTGTGTATATTTTATCCATATCGAATGGTGATTTAGTCCAGTACCAATTAAAGTTGAAACAAACTCCAGCTCTTATTAGCCATCTCCTAGGGATATTGAGACTATCCATACACTCCCCAAGGATGTCGTTTACTTGTCCTTTACTCATTGGTACAAACTCTAAGAAACATTGTGGTATATCCATACAAACATTATAGTCTTTTTGTCTTAGCTCTGAATAATGTTTAGTAAGGTACCCATATACTATTAAGTCATGTACCGTCATACCCCTTACTTTTAGTAAGCCATGAAAGGCACAACCAAAGTCATGTACTATACAAGGTCTAGGGTCTCTCTCAGCAGAGTCTCCTGTTACCCAAGCTAGCATATCTGGAATTGAGTAGAAGTCTGTTACGAAACCTCTTGGTATTATATATATGTTTCCTCGTTTGTCTTGGAATAGAGTATTGTCCTCACAGAAGTATAAGTCTTTTTCAAGGTATCCTACCCTACTCTCATCTGTTAAAAATCTTGCTTGCATTATATTCCAAACCTCGCTCTCATTATGGCTTTATCAGTTTCACTTCTGGTATCTGGTTTAGGATTATTCATAGCTTGCCAAGGATTAATAAAACTTCTACGTAAAGCTTCTTCAATTAGTAAACCTTCTAAAAATCCTCTACCTAAATTCTTATAGGTATTAGGGTTCTTTAACATAGCTGTCCCTTTATTTATAAGGCTTATTCCTATCTGCCCAAGAGTTTTGGTTGTAGGTTGAGGTTTTATAACTTGGGGCTGTATATTAACTTTGGGAATTTGAGAAACAACTTTAGGTTTTACTACAGGAGTTTGCTTAGCTATACTTTTAGCTGGGGTAGATAATTTTGGAGTCTCCTCTTTCAAGGCATCATCTATTATTTTACTAAACTCAGCCTGTTGTTCTGGAGATATTATACTTTTCTTATTTATTATCGGTTCATTTTTATATATTTCTATTCCTTCTGGATGAACTTTCATATAATCATCCATTATTAACTCAGAAGCTAAAATATCTATTTCGTCTTTTATTTCTCCTCTAGATAACATCTTTAAGTTTTCATCAGAGATAGTATTACTTAGTAAATTCTCTGCTTTATCTTTATAATAACTGTATATATTATTAGGAACAGTTTCTTTTATATGATTATATATAGAAACAGGCTTTACATATTTTTCTTCAATAGCTGGTAATCGAACCCCATTCATTTTGTTAGACCACTTTATATGTTCTATACTATCTGGAGTATTTCCGAATAATTCTGGAGCGATATTAGGTTCTATTTCTACACCTCTGCCAGCAGAATACCCTTTGGGCATATCTTTCACATGTCTATATGCATAAGTATAATTTTCTCCAGCTAGTCCATTTCTGTCATAAACACCTAAAACGCCATAAGGATATAACTCATCCATTACAGAATTCCAAGCAGAAGCGTTAGTTATTTTAGGTAGCTTCTTTAAGTTTCCTTCTATATCCCAGAAATCCTTAGTCTCTAATGTATTATCTATAAAGGCTTTTCCGCTATTTCTATAAGCTTGGACAGCTTTTTGTATATATTCTGGTTGCTGATTAAGAGGTTTAGATATATCTATAAATTGTTCGTAAGGTACGTCATAACCTATAACCTCTGGTCTAAATAACTTAGGAGCATCATTCATTCCCATATTACCAGAAGCATATAATTGACCAGCCTTGCTTAAACTAGAGCCGTAAGCTCCTTCTCCACCAAGAAAACCTTCATCCACTCTGTCTGCTAAAGCTTGGGGTTGGAAAATATATTCACCATTAGTTTTATTAAATAAAGGAGACCAATGGAAAGTCCTTACTGTTGGATGTTCTTTTAAATTGTATAAGTTTTTATAACTTTCCCAGTCCATTTTTTTGATATCATTATCCATATTTAAAACCTCCAAATAAATTGTAACCAACTTCCCATTCTTTTATAAGGTGTCCAGTTTTGATAAAGAACTTCAAACTTCTTTCTCTCTGGCTGACTTATACTTAGTTTAGGGATTGTCTTATCTTGTTCTGCATACGGTCGTTTATCTTGTTCAGACATTTAACTACCTCTTTTGCTACTGCTTGATAAGCTTTATCGGGTATCTTACTACCCAAATCTGTATAGCTACCGACCAAGGTTTTCATTCCCTCAGCTATCAAAGCTTCCTCTATTTTATCTACGTCTTCATTCTGTAATAACTCCAGAAGGGAGAGGAGTTTACCTCTCACCTTCCGCCTTACCTTTAAGTAAAGAATATCCATTAATCTACTTCTCCATTAGCTTTCTTAAATATATAATCTAATTGTTCTTGGCTTACTCCGAACTGAGTAGCGAATTGATTTACCATGGGATGTCCACGATATACATTCTGGCAGTATTTCATTTCCATATCTACTTCTGGATTAGCCTCCATAATACCTTTGATTGTATCGTAAGATATTCCCATTTTAATTATAGCTTTAAGGAAATCTAGCGGAGTCATATGTAACATAGCTACACGTTCTCTTTCTTTCTGCTCTTGTTTCTGCTCATAGTCTGGGTCAAGGATGATTTCACCGTCTTGGTATATATAGTGGTCAATATTGTTGTAGACTTCTTCTGATATTTCTAAACATACGATATTGTCACTAGTACAAGGCACTTGACCTTTACCTATTGAATTATCTATTGTATTAATATGTGCGTAATATGTCATTTTATCCTCCTTATGCGTTTGTTCCAATACGTCTGTAACCTTCAACGTATAAATAATTTAATTGACCTGCTTTACTTATTGTTGTATAATGGAGTTTTATTGTTCTCGTTGTACCTACAGTAACAACAATATTTCCACCTACAACCATATACCAAGAACCTCTTGCATAAGTATCACAAATTCTATGCCAAATACTATCACCACTTCCGATAATATTTGCAGATAAACCCGCACCACTAGAGTTTCCGGTTTGAACACCATAATTCAAAACTACTTCATACTTATAATTATTATTAGGTATTGCCGAAGATAAATCATAAGTTATTTCTTGGTCAGCGCCAATGGGTAAACTAACATTATTTGCAAGTTGAACCGAAGTATTTACCCATTGACCGTCACAACAAGTGGTTTTAGGGAAAGTACAACTCAGATTATTATTTGAGTCACAAAAGAGTTTAATACCGTCTGGAAAACTATTATTTAATTTATTAGAGCCGAATATCATATACGAGCCATTTGCTGTACCCGTATTATCATAAGTTATGGCAGACCTTATTGTATTAAACCTTGTACCCTCATAATTTTGAAACTGTAAGTCACTATATACTTCGCCAGCTGTCGTACGTGTACTATAATCTATATTGTTTTTAATTATTTGTTGTGTGGCATTACCATTTACGGTTAATATACCACCAACTAACAACTTAGAGTTAAGCTCAGCATATCTATTTCCGCTACCATCCCAACCTAATTTAAGTGTTGAATAAGTATTATTATCTGTTGCACTTTTTCTTGATTGAAAAAAGATTGCGTGTGAACCATCTGTTCTATATTCGTGCCAAACCTCTCCAACAGACACATTATTCGCATCTTTTAATGCACTAAATACACTAAATATATTACTAGAAGGGTTTGTTGTAAAATCAATCCTACTATCCTTCACAATAAAGTTCGGATTTGATTTACTAATAGTTAAATTTCCGCTCATTGTATCGCCTGCTTTATTAACGGGAGTATAACCGAGAGCAGTAGTAACATTAGAACTTGTTATACTTTGTAATGCTGTTGAACCTACATCATAAGGTAAACTATTCCAAGCCGTTGAACCATCACCTATCTTCTGTTTACGGGTATCTGTTTCTATACCAACTTCACCATCTAATAGCACAGGATTAACCGAAGTCCAGTTAGCTGCCGTATCATGACGGAGTTGTATTCTGGTTCTTACATTAGAAGTAACAGTTACACCTTGCCACCAACGGATATTATCAATATTTATGTAACTTTCATTCAGGTCGATACCACCGTCAAATGGTAACTTGAACCCATCAATAGAGCTATAATATAAACCTATCAGGGATTTATAATTATCAAGTGGAGGGTGTGAATTTGTAGTATATGTACCTTCGCTTACAAACGTAGTACCATCTGTTGATAGGTATAGAGTATAAGTATTGCCATTACGATTTACTTTAACCCAGTAATCAGTATTTGAACTTAATGTTGTAATGCCTATAATTTCAGCATATTGTACTTCACCACTTGTAGTTTCAAAATACAAAGCACTATTAAATATTTCTATATTTACAACAGGAAAAGTATAATTATTTGCATTATATACCATAAATAGTACTTGTTCTTGGCTAACATTTGCTGTGTTAAACTTAAAGACTATATCATAGTATAATAGTGTAGGATTAAAGTTTAATGGTAGAGTTGCATAATTACTTGCAGAAAAACCACTTAACACTCCATTATTATTTGTCAAATTACCGTAAGTTACTACATTATATTGCGTTGTCATTATGCATTACCTCCATTAATATTAGCTTCTAGAGCCATTATCCTAGCAACTAAAGCATCTATAAGGTCTT
>JAFOCU010000412.1 GCA_017381055.1 Lachnospiraceae bacterium | reverse complement strand
TGTCTTAATCTTACGCTGAAGCTTATCGTATGGCTCTGTCTTAAATATATCTCTAAATATTTTTGAACGGCTTGCTGTATCTGCAACCAACAGCTCCCTAAACTTCCCCTGAGCTATCATAACTATCTTTGAAAACTGCTCTCCATTTAGGCCTGTTAAAGTATTTATCTCCTTTGTAACATTTGCATACCCAGAAACAACTTTACCATCTGGATATATAAGTTCAGCCTCTGCTTTGGCCACTGTGCTACCCTCTCCACGACTCTTTGGTCTTAAATATTTAGGATTTCTAATAATCTTATATTCCTTGCCATGAAGCAAAAATGTCATTGCTACATATGTGGGTACATCACCACTTGCATATTTACTTCTGACTTCTCCATTTTCTTCTCCATACAAAGCAAACTTTATAGCCTCAAATATAGTACTTTTACCGGCACCTGTATTACCCGAAATAAGATATATTCCCTTATCTAGAAACTTATCAAATTCAATCTCTACCTTTCCTGCATAAGGGCCAAAGGCAGATATATTCAAATTAATCGGTCTCATTATTATCCTCCATAATCTGTCTTAAAACTCCAAGTTGCTCTGCTGTCATCTCTACATTATTTTGCATAGAAAATAATTCTTCTATATATTCTATAGGTTCTTTTCTTCTTATCGCTTCTTTTTCTATAACAGAATTCCTATGTCTTGTTCTTGTATTATCATACTCTAGCTTTAATATATTTGGATATATAACCCTAAGCTTTCTTAAAGCATCTGGCACATCCTCCTCATCCTTTAAAACCACATGAAGATAATCATCTACCTTTGTATCTATATAATTACTTCTATCCGTAAGTTCCATATATGTTCCCTCTATGCGTCTCATATCACGAATTGGCTTAATAGGGATAGTCTCTATCTCAATATCATTTTTCGCCTTTATCTCCATATATGTCATAGACTTCACTTGATTTATCTCATCTAAGGCATACTTAACCAAGGCACCAGAATATCTTACCTGTTGCCTTCCCATTGCCTGTGACTTATGTATGTGTCCTAATGCCACATAGTCAAAATCATCAAACAAATCATATTCTACATTATCCATTCCACCTAAGAAACTTTCCTCAGATTCGCTTCTCACTGCACCTGTAATAAACTGATGTACAAGCACTACATTTCTGCCTTCACCAATCATATCCATATGCTCAGTTACCACTCTAACCGCACTATTATAATCATTTATCTCTTCCTCTGGATAGAAACGCTTTACGTTTGCAGGCTTCAAAAAAGGTATAAGATGTATTCTTAGCTTACCAAATTCATCTTCCATATCTACATACTCGATTTTCCCCTCATAAGCCTTAGATATATATATTCTCTTACTTTTAAAAAATTCCGCACCAAACCCTACTCGCTCCGGACTATCATGATTGCCACTTATAATAAATACATCTATATCCCTCTTAGCCAACTCTACCAAAAAACTATCAAATAACTCTATAGCTTCAATAGTAGGCACTGACTTATCATATATATCACCTGCTATAAATATTCCATCTACATTCTTCTCATCTATCGCCAAAAGCACCTGCCATAATGCATTCTTCTGCTCCTCTATCATAGAATACTCATATACTCTTTTTCCCAAATGCAAATCCGAAATATGCAAAAACTTCATCTAACCCTCCACTAATTCTGTTTTCTTACAATTGCATATTCATCATCC
>JAFOCU010000411.1 GCA_017381055.1 Lachnospiraceae bacterium | reverse complement strand
GACTTATAGCAGTTATGCTTAAATATGCAGTAAGCTCACTTGCGGCTACTGTATTAGATGTTGCAGTATTTTACGGTATTATACTTATGATGGATGATACACTCCTTCATATTGATAAGTCGGCGGGTATGCTTCTTGCTACCTTTGTGGCTCGGGTGATATCATCAACATTTAACTGTATTGTGAATAAAAGAACTGTATTTAAGTCTGATGAGCCAATGAAGCGAGTTATTATTAAGTTCTACATATTTAGCTTACTTAGAGCGGCAGTTTCTTATGGAATGGTATTAGGTGCTTCGTATGTACTTGGTTCTTATGCGGATACAGCCACAGTTGTAGTTAAGGTGCTTGTTGATTTTATTTTATTCTTTGCTGGATATGGTATCCAAAAGAAGTTTATTTTTTAATATATAAAAAGGGAGTTAATATTATGGGTAGATATGATGATGATGATGATGATGAATTAGATATTGATTTAACTCTTTATGATAGTATAAAGGAAGGCAGAAGACCTTCTGGAAGTAATTCAAGACACAGGGATGACGATGATAAAGGGCGTAGAAATAATAGAGCTAATGCTAAAAGACGTAAGCGTAAGCGTAGAAGAAAGAGAAGATGGCCAAGAGTTATATTTACCCTAGTGGTATTTATCTTTGCTGTAATTGTATGTCTGTGGGCTATTATAAAGTATGTTCCAGGTTCTAAGAAGTATTTGCTTACTAATTGTTCTGGACCTTTTCTTAGATGCGTTCTAGATGAGGATACTTACAATGAGATATATGATGATTTAGATGATACGGTGGTCAATGAAGGCGTTGATAAGAGTAAGTTTAAGGGTTACTATACAGTAGCTTTATTTGGCATTGATTCGAGAGATGATAAGATGGATGCAGGTGTTAACTCGGATTCTATCATTATCGTTAGCATTAATCAGGATACAGGCAAGATTGTTATGAGCTCTATTTATAGAGATACTTGGCTTAATATTCCTGATGATGATGGAAGTAGTAGTGAACGTTTTAGAAAGATTAATTCAGCCTTTTGTACTGGCGGTGCCAAGGCTGCTATAAATACGCTAAATACTAACCTGGATCTTAATATTTCTGATTATATTACTATTAATTTTGAGGGCCTTGCAACTATTATTGATATGCTTGGCGGTATTGATATTAGTATAACTGAGGATGAAAGATATTATATTAATCATTATATGGATGAAAATATGGCTGTAACAGGTATTAAGTCTTCTTATGTAAAGGAGTCTGGTCAGGTACATCTTGATGGATTGCAGGCTACTGCATATTGTCGTATAAGATATTGTTCTTTTACAGATGTTAGTGGTAAGAAGTATACAGATGATTTAGGCCGTACAGCTAGACAAAGATATGTGCTATCTCTTCTTGTGGAAAAGGCTAAGCAGGCAGGAGTATCTAATCTTTTAGATATAGCTGAGCATGTATTTAGCGAAGATGCTAATTTTATCAGAACTAGCATTGAATATGATTTAATGATGGATATGATTCCTACATTTATTGATTTTGAATTGGGAGAGACTAAGGGATTCCCATTTACTTATGAATATCCTGAGAGTTATCTTACTAATGGTGAGTCTGCTATAGGTGTAGGAGGACTTTCATATAATGTAGGCTTGCTACATGGTTTCTTATATGGGGATGAGAATTATAAGCCTTCTAAGCATGTGCAGGAGCTTGATGAGAAGCTTAAAGAGATAACAGGCGTAGAAGAGATAAAAATTCAATAGCTTTTCACTATGGATACACAGTTTTGACACAAATATTTTGTAATATCTTATTATGAAATCATAGAAAAGGGAGAGAAACTATGGACCAGTATAATAACATTAATGATATTAATAATGTAAGTGATGTAAATAATTCACAACCGATAAATAATACAGAGGCAACTGATAATATATATTCTTCTGTGGAGCATAAGTGGCAACCTGTAGAAAGCTTTTTGCCACCGGATATGAATAGTCAGAAAAAGGAAAAGAAAGCTAAAAAAGAGAAAAAACCATTAGGCTATGGCAAGGTTTTATTTACTTGTATAGCATTTATGATGGTTACTATTCTTATAAATTCTTATATACTTCAGTCATTTTACAAGTCTTTTAAGGAGGATTTCCTTAGTAAAGATGATTATGCGGCTATGAGTATTAAGTCTACATCAGATACTATAAATACAATTGTCTCAGAGAATGATGGTTCTATAAGTGTGGCTGAGATTGCTGAAGCTGTTATGCCATCTGTAGTTGCCATAACTAGCACTTCTGTTATAGAGCAGAATAGAAATCCATTCTACGGATTTGGTTCTTATCAGGTGCAGGGTGCAGGTTCTGGTATTATCGTAGGTAAGAATGATACAGAGCTTCTTATAGTAACTAATAATCACGTGGTAGAGGGAACAACAGCTTTATCTGTTTCTTTTACTAATGATATTACTGTTGAAAATGCTTATGTTAAGGGTACAAGCAGTGATAATGATATAGCTGTAGTTGCTATTCCGTTAGCTGATATTGATAATGATACTTTAGGATATATTAAGATGGCTACTTTAGGTGATTCTGATAAGATGAGAGTAGGTGACGGTGTTATCGCTATCGGTAATGCATTAGGTTACGGTCAGTCTCT
>JAFOCU010000410.1 GCA_017381055.1 Lachnospiraceae bacterium | reverse complement strand
CGGAATGTTCTTAGCAGTAATCATTCCGCCAGCACGAAAGGATAAAATAATTGCAGGAATAATCGTTATTTGCTTTGCACTAAGCTTTGCATCATGCTACATTCCATTTATAAAGGATATGTCCGATGGTTCAAAGACAATTTTACTTACAGTGCTTATATCTACAATAGCAGCTATTGTATTTCCAAGAAAAGAAGAAAGTGAGGCCGAAAATGACTAATAATACATATATTTATATACTTATAATGGCAGCAGTTTCTTTCACCATACGAGCATTGCCAGTTACATTAATTAAGAAACCTATAAAAAATCAATTTATACAATCATTCCTGTATTACGTACCATACGTAACATTAGCGGTCATGACATTCCCTGCTATAATTCACGCTACACAAAGCATATACTCAGGAATAGCAGCATTTATAGTTGGTGTATTTACAGCTTGGAAGGGCTGGGACTTATTCAAAGTTGCTAGTTCCTGCTGTCTCATCGTACTTATATTAGAACTATTTCTAATATAAGTAGAAATACATCAACACCAATGTGATTTGGTTAACTTCAAAATCGTCAAACTATGTTTTTATGAAATTACCATTTTCTTTCATACAACTACACTTTACGGTCATTATACACTCCTCTTAACATTTCAACCGTATAACTTCTTATACTTTACGGTTAATATGTTAAATAAAACAAATATAAACCGTAAAGTATTGCCTATTTTACGTTTATATTTCAAACTGCGTCTTTTTTCAACGTAAATTTGTAAGTATACCTACGTACTAAAACTATATATTTCCGATAGCAAACGTAATCTCTCTTTATTTATACAGTCAAAATAAGATTTTTATCATAAATAACCGTAATATAACCATTCATTACAATCCCTGTGCCACAAAAAAAACAGAACCCTAAGGCTCTGTTTTTTTACTTTATTGTCCGTAAAAAATTTGTACAAGTGGCGAATCTGGTGATAAGATAAGTGTCTTATTTCCTCCAGCAAGAGATGCCTTAGCTGCGTCTAATGCTCTTACAAATGTGTAGAAATCACTTCTTGATGCATCATTGTATGCTGATGATAAAATCTGCATATACTGTGCTTCGCCTTCTGCCACAATCTGCTCTGCCTGAGCCGATGCCTCTGCAAGCATAATAGATACATCCTTATCTGTTTTATTCATAATAATCTGTGATTCAGCACTACCCTCTGCTGTGTACTGAGCAGCCATCTGCTCTCTCTCAGAAATCATTCTATCATATACAGCCGCCTTGTTAGCATCTGGAAGGTCAAGATGCTTTGTCTCAACACTTACAAGTTCAATACCATACTGATCCATATCGCCTCCGATTCTGTCCATTACAGAAACGCTAAGCTCACCATCTCTAGCACTGATAACCTCTGCCTGTGTCATTCCACCAATTACTTCCTTTAATGAATTGTATACAGCTGCATTTATTCTTGTCTCTGCACTTGTAACAGAGGCACTTAAGCTCTTAGCGAACACATATGGATCGCTAACTTGCCAGAGCACGTATGTATCTGTTACCATTGTTTTCTTATCCATTGTGATAACATCACTTGTCTCTAAATCATAGAGAAGAATCTGCTTAGGAATTGTATCTACATTTTCTACGAAAGGAATCTTAAATGTGATACCTTCTTCTGTAATTACTCTGTCAACCTTACCAAAAACTCTTACAAGTTTATACTCATTTTCGTATGTAATAACTATAGAATTAAGAGCCAAAACAACGGCTAATACAGCTATAATTCCAAACAACCATTTAACTATATTATTCTTCTTCATTTCCAGTACCTCCCTCATTTACTATTGTATTACTAAATGTTCCGAGAGGAAGTAGCTTCTGAACAGTACCATCACCACTATCTATAATAACCTCAAGTTCTGGTAAAATCTCTTCCATAGATTCATAGAACATTCTCTGCTTTGTAATATCTGGGAACTTTATGTACTCTGCATACATTGCATTAAATCTTGCAACCTGTCCTTCAGCTTCCTTAATTCTATTAGCCTTATCAGCCTCTGCCTTCTGAATAATCTGGTCTACTGAAGCCTCTGCAGCTGGAATCTTTTCATTCTGATACTTATTAGCATTATTAAGAGCTGTTTCTTTACCCTGCTTAGCTGTTTCTACAGCCTTAAATGCACTCATAACCTCCTCTGTAGGTGGCTCTGCATCCTGCATAGATATATTTACAAGACGAATACCTATATCATTTGTTGTAAGTCTTTCCATAAGCATTTCTTTAATCTGAGCCTGAATTTCGCCCTTACCAGTTGTAAGTACCTTATCAACCTCTGACTGACCTATAACTGTACGAATACAGCTTTGCGCCATATTCTTAAGAATTCCTTCTGGATCTGATGATGCATATAATGCCTTAACTGGATCTGATACCTGATACTCAACATAGAAATCTACGTTAATAAAATTGTAATCAGATGTAATCATAAGTGATTCAGTTTCAATTGTTGTATTAGTATTAGAGTCATATCCTATAGCAAAGCTCTTAATAGTTGTGTCAACTTTCTCTACCTGCTGAACAAATGGAATCTTAAAGTGAAGTCCTGGGTCAGATACAGTTTCAGCATTACCAAAAGTAATAAGAACTGCTGCCTCCTGTTCCTTTACATTGTAAAATGACTGGCTTCCAATTATTACCGCAAGAATAACTGCAATAGCCACTAAAACAAATTTTTTAACTGCTTTTGGATCTAAATCCTTAAATTCAAAATCATAATTTCCATTATTATTAGTGATTTTCATTTAATGTTACCTCCTTATATTTATTTACTTTAAAGCTGCCGCACTTTTAAATAAAATGCGGCAGCTATATTATTATCTATCGCAACTCTGCGACATACAATAACTATTTTCTGTTGTAATTAATTAAACAACCCTTAAGAATAATATCTCTCTCGTCATCTGTTAACTCACCCATCTTTAATGTGAACTCTACAATTGAAGATTCATTCTTGATAACATATG
>JAFOCU010000409.1 GCA_017381055.1 Lachnospiraceae bacterium | reverse complement strand
TTCTTGACGATAAAAACTAGCTGTGTTAAGCTTTTCACATCAATTGAATGGAGTAAAAATTATGGCATTAGACGGATTAACTATTCATGCACTTGTAGATGAATTAAAAAACACTTTAAATGGTGGTCGATTACTAAAAATATCACAGCCAGAAAATGATGAATTACAGTTAACTATTCGTGTTGAAAAGGAGCAATATAAGCTCCTTATTTCTGCTGGCGCTTCTCTTCCCCTTATGTATATTACAGAAGGCTCCAAGGTTTCGCCACTTACAGCACCAAATTTTTGTATGCTCTTAAGAAAGCATCTAAACAATGCCAAAATAATAGACATTTATCAGCCAGGTCTTGAGCGAATTATCAATATAAAGGTTGAACACTACAACGACATGGGTGATTTATGCTATAAACTTATAATTGTTGAACTTATGGGTAAATATAGCAATATTATCGTTACTGATCTTGATGGAAAAATCGTAGATTCTATTAAACATATATCAGCCAATGTAAGCTCAGTTCGTGAGGTTTTACCTGGCAGAACTTATTTCATTCCTGATACAATGAACAAAAAGAATCCGCTTGAAATCTCTAAAGAAGATTTCATTACAGCTATTAAAACTTCTAGCCTGCCAACCGCTAAGGCTATATACACTAGTTTTACAGGCATTTCACCAGTTATCGGTGAAGAAATATGTTATAGAAGTAATATTGATTCCGAAAAACCAGCAAATGTTTTGGATGTTTCAGAGCTTGAAAGTTTATTTAATACCTTTGATGATATGATGGAATGCATTAAATTGAATAAATTCCAGCCAAATATTATCTATACTAAGGATGGACAGGACTTGATTCCAAAGGAATTTGCACCATTTACTCTATCCCTCTATTCAGATGATAAGTCTCAAGTTACTTATATAGATTCAGTAAGTCAGGTTCTTGAGCAGTTTTATAGCAAAAAATCTGCCGTTACAAGAATCCGTCAGAAGTCTTATGATATAAGACGTATAGTTCAAACTACCCTTGAGAAGGATTACAAAAAATATGAGATTCAATCTAAACAGCTTAAGGATACAGAAAAGAAGGACAAATATAAAATCTACGGTGAATTAATTACTGCCTTTGGCTATGGTTTAGAACCTAACGCTACTTCTCTTGTAGCACAAAATTATTATGATGATAACAAAGAAATTACCATTCCACTTGATAAGGACTTATCACCTATGGAAAATGCAAAAAAATATTTTGAGAAATATAATAAGCTCAAACGTACTGCTGAAGCATTAGAATCCATAATAATAGAGACAGAGGAAGAAATCTCACACTTAGAATCTATTATGAACGCTTTAGATATCGCAGTTTCAGAAGATGATCTAAAGCAAATTAAAGAAGAGCTTATCCAAGCAGGATACATTAGAAGAAAATCTTCTGATAAAAAAGCCAAATTTGTTAGCAAACCTTTCCATTACGTATCATCTGATGGCTATGATATATTTGTTGGTAAGAATAATATTCAAAACGAAGAGCTTACCTTCAAGATAGCAAATGGTGGAGATTGGTGGTTCCATTCCAAAAACTTCCCTGGCTCTCACGTTATTGTTAAAACAAATGGAGATGAGCTTCCAGATAATACTTTTGAAGAAGCCGCTAGATTAGCAGCTTATTACTCAAAGGGTCGCGAACAAGATAAAGTTGAAATTGATTATATACAAAGGAAGCACATAAAAAAAGTTGCTGGTAGCAAACCTGGCTTTGTTATTTACCATACCAACTACTCTATGGCTATTGAACCCAATATATCTACAATAAAAGAGATGGCATAAGCCATCTCTTTGTTATCATATAGGAATTTCTCGATAAGAACTTCCTATACTACTATTCTTCTGTATTTACATTGTCATTTATATCAGCATTGATATTTTTAAACACTTTCGCTGTGTCATATAAATACTTAATCTTTAACACAGTAACTACTAAAGAAATAATTGCAGCCACTAACACCATTAATGCAGCTAAATTTGCTACCGCCAACATAACAAAGCCTGAAGCTAATGATAACGCAAGAGATATCAATGTCCACTTCCAAAGTGCAAGCCACTTACGGCCCAATAAATTATCTATACCTCTTAAAACTTCCGCATGTGCCATTATTTCATAATAAATACTTACGACAGATATAACTGTTGCCACCAAATTAACAGCTTGAATTAACACTGCTGCATTTGCCGGAATAAACATTACTAAAATAGTTACTGCCAAACTAATAAGCAAGAAAATACCAGCTAATTTATATCTCTTATCAGCTAAAGCTATTTTCATTAATATTAATCCGTATGCAAGCTGAGAACCTAATATCAACAAAACGCCTAACAAACTCAATGGTGGTGATACTTTAGCAACTTCCTGATTATTCAATAATCCTCCTATAAAACTTGGAAGATTTATCCATAATAAAATATTAATCCAAATTGCAAGCACCGGAGCAATTTTAGACATTTTATCTCTTCTATCTAATTCGTTCTTAGTCTTTTTTGCCATTTCTTCAGTTTCTCACATCTCACGCTTCCATTTGGGCAGCATCTGGAGATACCATTTGAGCAGAAATAGGAGAACACAAAAATAGCAGTACCCCTAATATATTCAATCTAATTTTCATCATTCACTGACTTCTAATAGTTGATTATTATTAATGTATTCTACCAAACATTCCTTATAT
>JAFOCU010000408.1 GCA_017381055.1 Lachnospiraceae bacterium | reverse complement strand
CATACTGCTAGACCTAAGAGAAGTGGTAACATAGATTGGACAAGAGAATATGAGAACGACTCATATGATGATGATGATTTAGATATGTATTTATAAATATGAATGGGAATATACAAAAGACAGATGTATATTCCTATTTTTTATTTTTGTCAGAAAGTGTCGCTAGATGTCGAAAATGCTTGAAAACAAGGGGCTTGTATGGTAATCTATAAAAGAGTATGTCTAAAATCTTATGTGGAGGACCTATGAGTAGAGTAGAATTTCTTAAGAAATTCGTAGCCTTTAATAAGAGACATAATGTGCCTTTATGGCTTATAAAAGCACAGCTTTATGTGATATTAGTTGTATGTTTTATACATTATGCGATTGTTAAAGGGATAAATGGTGTAAAAAGAGCAATTTGCTATCCGTTTATTAAAGCGAAGGAATGCATAAAAAAGAATATTAGAACAGTCTTTAAAATAGAATGTATATTTGCGACTATTTGTATATTTTTCCTTGTAGTAAGATATACTGATGGTGTTGCATTTGAGGAACGTAGAACTGGAGCCTTAGCAGGCGAGACACAGGTTATGGGTGAGTTTATGGGAGATGATGCCCAATCAGATGATAAAGATGCCCATATTCATGGTGTTGTAAGTGGAACTGTGTCAAATAATGAGGAGTCGACAACAGAATCACCAGATGGTTCGGCTGAGGAAGTAGTGAATCCTAGTGTTGATGCAGAGGCTATGGAGCAAGTATTGAATATATTACCATATAAGATTATGGTTAATCGCTTGGCTAATTGTGTAACAATATATACACCGGATGCTGAGGGGAATTATACAGTTCCTTATAAGGCGATGATTTGTTCAACAGGTGGAGAGGCTACACCAGCAGGAACATTTAAGCTTAATCAAAAATATACTTTTAAAGAGCTTTTCTATAAGTCGTATGGCCAGTATTGTTCAAGAGTGCATGGTTCTATATTGTTCCATTCATCGGGCAATAACAGCTTAAACAAAGATGATTTGAATTCAACAGATTTTAATAATCTTGGTTTGGGTGTTTCTCATGGTTGTATACGTCTTACAGTTGAGGATGCTAAGTGGATTCATGATAATTGTCCATCAGGAACTGAGGTTGTTATCTATGATAGTGAAGACCCAGGTCCACTTGGAAAGCCAGAATGTATAAAGGTTCCAGAAGGAACTAATTGGGATCCAACTGATCCAGATGAAAACAATCCTTGGAAAGATAAGAAACCAAGAATTGAGGGGGCTATAGATAAGGTTATTTATGAGCTTGATAGCTTTGATTATTTAAATGGAATCAGAGCTTATGATACATGTGGCAATGATATAACTAGTGATATTGTTGTATCAGGTGAAGTTGATTTGAATATTCCTGGTGAATATAAGGTTTCATATTCGGTAGTTGACCTTTTAGGTAGAAGTGCCCAGTGCACAGTGATTTATTCAGTTAGATAATAATAAATTCGGAGAGAATAATATGAAAAGAGAATTAGCGTGGAATAAGTATAAGAATAAGCAACTTAAGGAGCTTGAGAGCCTCTGTAAGGGTTACAAGGAGTTTCTTGATAAAGGTAAGACAGAGAGAGAATGTGTAACAGAAACTATTGAGATAATAGAAAAGGCAGGATATAAGAATCTTGAAACTATTATCGCAAAGAAGCAGAAGATAAAAACTGGTGATAAGGTATATGCTGTATGTATGGGCAAAGCCATTGCTATGTTTAACATTGGAAAGAAACCAATGGAAGAGGGACTTAATATTTTAGGTGCACACGTAGATTCGCCTAGAATTGATATTAAGCAGAACCCTTTATACGAGGATACAGATTTTGCATATCTTGATACACATTATTACGGTGGAATTAAGAAGTATCAGTGGGTTGCTATTCCTTTAGCTATTCATGGTGTTGTAGCGAAGAAAGACGGCACAGTGGTTAATATTGTGATTGGTGAGGATGAGAAGGATCCAGTTGTTAGTATAACAGATTTACTTATTCATTTATCAGCGGATCAGATGAGTAAGACTGCATCAAAGGTTATTGAGGGAGAGCAGCTTGACATCTTAATTGGTAGTAAGCCACTTGCTGGTGAGGAGAAGGACGCTGTTAAAAAGCAGATTCTTAAGCTTATTAAAGATAAATATGATATAGAAGAAGAAGATTTCATTTCAGCAGAGCTTGAGGTTGTACCTGCAGGTCCATCAAGGGATACAGGCTTAGATTCAAGTATGATTATGGGCTATGGACAGGATGATAGAGTGTGTGCTTATACTTCACTTATGGCTATGCTTGAGGTAGAGAAGCCAGAGAAGACTTCTTGTTGTCTTTTAGTGGATAAGGAAGAAATAGGAAGTGTTGGTGCTACTGGTATGCAGTCGAAGTTCTTTGAGAATACAGTGGCAGAGATACTTGATAGAATGGATAAGTTTAAGGAGTTAACACTTAGAAGATGTCTTGCTAATTCAAGAATGTTATCATCAGACGTTAGCGCAGCCTTTGATCCATCATTTGCGTCAGCATTTGAGAAGAAGAATGCGGCATTCTTTGGCAAGGGTATGGTATTTAATAAGTTTACAGGACGCGGTGGTAAGTCGGGTTCAAATGATGCTAATGCTGAATATATGGCAGCTATCAGAAAGATTATGGATGAGGAAAAGATTACATTCCAGACAGCTGAGCTTGGTAAGGTTGATATAGGTGGAGGCGGAACTATTGCTTACATTCTTTCACTTTATGGAATGGAAGTTATAGATTGTGGTGTTGCAGTTCTTAATATGCATGCTCCATGGGAAATAACTAGCAAGGCTGATATATACGAAACTAAGAATGGTTATGCAGCATTCTTAAAGAAGGCGTAAGTAGCAGGGAAGTAACAAGTAATTAGAAAGGAAATTAGTACTATGAATTTTAATGAAGCGATGTTAAAGCTTAAAGAGTATAATCAAGAACATGTTCTTAAATACTATGATGAATTAGATGTCAATGAGCAGCTTGAGCTTTTAGCGCAGATTGAAGCTACAGATTTTAGTGTGGTTGATATGTGCACAAAGGAAGACAAGGAAGTTAAAAAGGGAGTAATTTCTCCACTTGCAGCTATGCAGTTAAATGAAATAGAAGAAAGAAAAGAAGAGTTTAGGAATGCCGGACTTGAGGCTATTAAGGCTGGAAAAGTTGGTGCGGTATTGTTAGCAGGTGGAATGGGTACAAGACTTGGCTCAGATGATCCTAAGGGTATGTACAATATCGGCATTACAAAAGACGTTTTTATTTTTGAAAGACTTATAAGCAACCTTTTAGATGTAGTTAGAGAGTCTTCAACATGGATTCATTTGTTTATTATGACAAGTGATAAGAATCATGACGCTACAGTTAAGTTCTTTAAGGAAAAGGATTATTTTGGATATAATGAAGAATATATAACATTCTTTATGCAGGAGATGGCTCCAGCAGCAGATTATTCTGGAAAGGTATATATGGAGGCAAAGGGTAAGATTGCTTCATCACCAAATGGTAATGGTGGATGGTTCACATCTATGGCTAGATGGGGCGTTCACGATATTATCAAGAATGCTGGAATTGAATGGTTAAATATATTTGCAGTAGATAATGTTCTTCAAAGAATTGCTGACCCAGTATTTGTTGGTGCGACAATTCTTAATAAGGCAGCAGTGGGTTCAAAGGTTGTTAAAAAAGCAGCTCCTGATGAAAAGGTTGGAGTTATGTGCTTAGAAGATGGCAAGCCTTCGATTGTTGAGTATTACGAGCTTACAAAGGATATGATGGAAGCTAAGGATGCTAATGGCGATCCAGCATATAATTTTGGTGTTATATTAAATTATTTATTTAATGTTCAGGGTCTTATGGATATTTTAAATAAAAATATGCCACTTCACATTGTGGAAAAGAAGATTCCGTACATAGATGAAAATGCTAACTTAATCAAGCCAGAAGAACCAAATGGATACAAGTTTGAGACATTAGTGCTTGATATGATACATTTATTAGATAGTTGTCTTCCTTTTGAAGTTATAAGAGATAAGGAGTTTGCACCTATCAAGAATAAAACAGGCGTAGATTCAGTAGAGTCTGCAAGAGAATTGCTTAAGCAAAATGGAGTGGAATTATGAGAAAATTATTAGATATATTAACAGAACAGTTTGAAAATGTAATGGAAGAATGTGGCTATGATAAGAAGTTTGCCAAGATTACAGTTTCAAATAGACCGGACTTATGTGAGTACCAGTGTAACGGAGCTATGGCTTTAGCTAAGGCTCACAAGAAGGCACCTATTATGATAGCTAATGAGCTTGTAGAAAAGCTTGCTGGCAATGAGATGTTTAAGGAAATCGTTGCTGTTAATCCAGGTTTTATCAATATAAAGATTAGTGATAGCTTTATAGCTAATTATGTAGATGATATGGCTAAGGCTGAAAATGTAGGCTGTGAGAAGAATATTAAGCCTAAGAAGGTTGTAATTGATTACGGCGGACCTAATGTGGCTAAACCGCTTCATGTTGGTCATCTTCGTTCAGCTATTATCGGTGAGACTTTAAAGAGATTATATCGCTTTAAGGGTGACGAGGTTATCGGTGATGTTCATTTAGGTGACTGGGGACTTCAGATGGGTCTTATTATCGAGCAGCTTAGAGTAGAGCAGCCAGAATTAGTATATTTTGATGATACATATGAGGGAGAATATCCTACAGAAGCACCATTTACTATTTCGGAGCTTGAAAAGATTTATCCAACAGCTAGTGCTCGTTCTAAGGAGGATGAGGCGTTTAAGGAGAAGGCTCATATGGCAACACTTGAGCTTCAGAAGGGTAAGAAAGCGTATAGAGCATTATGGAAGCACATTTTAAATGTTTCTATTGCTGACTTAAAGAATAATTATAAGAATCTTAACGTTGACTTTGATGTATGGAAGGGTGAAAGTGATGCTGAACCTTATATTCCAGCTATGGTTGATGAGATGATAGAGAGTGGCCTTGCTCATGAGAGCCAGGGTGCTATGGTTGTTGATGTTATGGAGGAAACTGATACAAAAGAGATTCCACCATGTATTATCAGAAAGTCAGATGGAGCAGCGCTTTATGCTACATCAGACCTTGCAACTATTATTCAGAGAGTACAGGATTATAATCCAGAAGAGATTATTTATCTTGCTGATAAGCGTCAGGAGATGCATTTTACTCAGGTGTTCCGTACAGCTAAGAAGGCTGGAATCGTAGATGATAGCGTTAAGCTTATTTATCAGGGATTTGGAACAATGAATGGTAAAGATAATAAGCCATTTAAGACAAGAGATGGTGGTGTTATGCGTCTTGAAACACTTCTTTCAGATGTAAATGATGTTATCTACAATAAGATTATGGAAAATCGTCAGGAATCAGAGGAAAATGCTAGAGCTACAGCTAAGATTGTAGGTCTTGCAGCAGTTAAGTATGGTGATTTATCTAATCAGACATCTAAAGATTATATCTTTGATACAGAGAGATTTGCTTCATTTGAAGGAAATACAGGACCATATATCCTTTATACAATCGTGCGTATTAAGTCAATTCTTGAGAAGTACGCAGCTAGTGAGGGAAGTCTTGATAATATCGAGACAGGTGTTAATAAGGTGTTAACTCCTTCTGAGAAGAATCTTATGATGGAGCTTGCTAAGTTTAATGCGACAATCGACAGTGCATATGAAGAGCTTGCACCATATAAGATTTGTGCATATATTTATGATTTATCTAATGCATTTAATACATTCTATCACGACAATAAGATTCTTGCAGAGGAAGACAAGGATAAGCAGAAAGGCTTTATCAAGCTTCTTATGATTACAAAGAAAGCACTTGAAGAATGTATAGATATATTGGGCTTTACAGCACCTGATAGAATGTAGTATAATACATCCATTGGGCAAAAATTACAAAGAGAGGTATTTTGAAATGAGTCAGGAAAAAGTTGACAAGTATAAGCAGGAGAAAGCCAATCGTAAAAAAACAATGGCTAAAGAGAAGCTTAAGAAGAAATTATATATTTTATTAGGAGCAGTTATCACAGCAGCTTTTGTAGCATGGATTGGTTGGTCTGTATACACAGAGAAGAAGGCAGCTGCAGAGCAGGAATCTATGATTGCAAGCCTTCAGGCACAATTGGCTACAGCAACTGTTTCAACAACAACAGGTACAGCTGGTACAACAGGTACAGATGATGCTACAACAGCAGATACAACTACATCAGCTGATGAGAAGGAATCTTCAGAAGAGACAACAGAGGAAGAGACAACTACATCAGCAGACGAGAAAAGCGAATAATTTTATGAGGCTGTTTATAACAGCCTCTTTTATCGTATAGAATTAGGGTATCACCCCTTAATTTTATATTTATATAATCATATTTCGTAAAGTTTGTACTATAATTTTTACATACTACAAATATTTGATTTTCTAAATACTTTGATATATGTTATTGATATATTACGTAACCAGCGTCTATTCGCCATCCATGGCTCAGAGACGCTTTTTTCCAACATCGTGTTGGAAAATTACTAGTTGCTAGCAAAGTATTAAGAAAATCTAAATATTCTCCGTTACCGTAAAAATCACAGCACAAATTTACGAAATATGATTGGACATAATATATAAGGGGTGATACCCTAATTTTAATAGAGTGTAGTAGGAGGGAAATATGACAAAAGATGATATATATTTAAAAGATACCATAGTGCATATATTGGATTCATCGGTTGGTATGCCTGTGCTTTCGGATTCACTTCTTCAGTATGGTTCGGATTTTGCTGATTTCATAAAGGAGCATATCTAT
>JAFOCU010000407.1 GCA_017381055.1 Lachnospiraceae bacterium | reverse complement strand
ACACCTATGAAAAGAAAGCTTACATGTCCAAAGTGTGGAGAGAGAAAGTATTGCAAGCATGTGTTGACGAAGTAAGGTAACAAGAGGAGATGTATAGTATTAAAAGGTCAAGCTAGATGATTTATCATCTAGCTTGATCTTTTTAGTTACTATCTATGAAAGCATATTAACTATGCTTATATCTTAAACGCCTTATCTACTGGCACGGAACAAACAATTCCCTTCGCTTCTGAGCGCATACCAAATTCTTTGTTTACTTCTTCCATAATTTGATTACGAATTGTATCTGGAGCAAGTATTGTAATTATTTCTTTTTCGTCCTGAGTTTGAAGGTCTCCTAAATCTCCAGTTTTTTCTGTGCTTGCTTTTCTGGCACGGATTACTGTTCCACCAGTTGCACCAGCTTTTTTTGCGGTGTGCATTACTTTATCTGTGTAACCAGGGTTAACATTTATCATAATTAAGCTGTGTTGGTATTCACTCTTCATAGCGTTTGAATCTCCTTTCAAATCAATTTCACCAGTTCTTTGAATCATAACTTCGGCAGTTAACTTGCTTATAGCAGAGGTTGATAGAATCATAAGAAGTCCACCAAATCCTTTTCCTGAACCTAAGTCATTAGTCAAATCAGTTGCAAGTATTTCTACACATTTTCTTGGGGCGTAGCTTATTACGATGTCTTTATCATTACTACCGAGACCTAATATATCCATCATTTCAGAGGAAGCAGTACCAGCGCCCACAGTTTGCATGTTAAAGAATATATTTTTACTACTTAACATATCCATATATGCTTTTGCCTTACCACGTTCGATAATGGATAAAATAAGCATAATCTGGTTGTCTTTTTTAGAGCTCATCGTCATCCTCCTCTTCATCATAATATATAATGCAATCTTCTATCTGACTCATCTCATAATGCGCCTTGGCAATTAATTTCTTACGTTTCATATTACTATATAATCCCATTACCTGAATAGTAATAAGTGGAGTCATAGCAACCATTGCAACTAAACCAAATGCATCATTTAATACATTTCCACCAGTAGCTTCACAAGCACCGATGGCAAATGGAAGCATAAAGGTTGTGGTCATAGGACCACTGGCAACTCCACCGGAGTCAAATGCGATACCAGTGTAGATTGCAGGTACGAAGAATGTGATAACTAATGAAACCGCGTATCCAACGATTAGGAATGGATAAATAGGAACGCTTGTTAAAACTCTAAGCATTGCTATACCAACTGAAACAGCTACACCGATAGATAATGCAAGGGCAATAGAATTCTGTGTTATAGCACCATTTGTTATTTCTTCAACCTGTTTCTTTAATGTATGAACGGCAGGTTCGGCAGATACTACAAAATAACCCATAACCATGCCAATTAAAATTAACCAGTATTTATTTTCTCCACTAGCAATAGTAGCGCCGATTAATCGACCAGCAGGCATAAAACCTACGTTTGCGCCTGTAAGGAATAATACAAGTCCAATATATGTATAGATTAAACCTACGCTAATTTTAATAACCTGATGCATGTGAAAACGACGACAGAATAGCTGGAATATTATAAATACACCTACGATTGGAAGAAATGCAATCATAACTTCCTTGCTATATTCTGGTATTTCATGCATAAAATGTAAGAATGCATCTTTAGTAGTTAAGTAATTTCTTAAAACTGTTTCTGTTGTCTCAGGCTTTGGTGAAAAGCATATACTTAGAATAAGCACTGCGAGGATTGGGCCAATGCTACATAATGCAACAAGACCGAAACTGTCTTCGCCAGAATGTTTATCGCTTCTTATAGAAGCCATACCAGCACCAAGTGCCATAATAAATGGAACCGTAATTGGACCAGTTGTTACGCCACCAGAGTCGAATGCAGTAGGTATAAAATCTTTTGGTGCAAAAATAGCAAGCACCATTGCAAATATATAAAATATAACTAAAAGTTTTGATAAAGGAATACCTAGTCTAGTTCTTACCATTGAAATAACAAGAAATATGCCAACACCAGCAGCTACTGCAAGAATAAGAACCATATTTGGTATGGCAGGAACTTGATTAGCCAGTACTGTTAAGTCTGGTTCAGCAATTGTTATTAATGCACCTAATATTAGACAAACTATAATCGGTATAATAATTTTTTTTGCTTTATTTATACTAACACCTATACCTTCGCCTAGAGGCTGCATTGATATGCCAGAACCTATTGTGAATAGGCTCATACCAACTATTAACATAAGTGTACCGAATATAAATAAAACGAGAATGCCAGAGTCCATAGGTGCCAAAGTAACGCTTAAGAACAATACAATTGCAGCTATTGGTAATACAGAGCTCACGGATTTTCCCATCGCTCCTCGTAAATGTCTCACATTAATTCTCCCTTCTTTGTTTGTATTACAATATACCATATAAGCGTTTAAATGGTAAGACATTTTAATAAGAAAGAAAATATTCGCAAAATCTTCACAAAATGTTCATAGAATAATAAGGAAAGCATTTGACAAATGAGGCAGGTTGGAACTAAAATGTTATCTAGCTGTATAAAAAAGCTATAAATACATAATAGATATATAAATATATAAGGAGGAAATAGAATGTTAAAACGATTAAGTGCAAGTATTCGAGAATATAAGGCGCCGACGATTGTTACAGTGGTGCTTATAGTATTTGAAGTAATATTTGAATGTATTATTCCGTTCATGACAGCTTCGTTAGTTAACAGAGTTAAAGCGGGAACTACAACTAAGGATATCCTTATAACAGGTGCAATTCTTGTTTTGATGGCAGTATTATCCTTGGTATGTGGTGGTGTGGCAGCAGTTACATCTTCTAAAGCTTCAACTGGTTTTGCGAAGAATTTACGTCATGATATGTTCTCAAAGATTCAGACATATTCTTTTGAGAATATCGATAAATTCTCATCATCATCATTGGTAACACGTCTTACAACAGATGTTTCTAATGTACAGATGGCCTATATGATGATCAGTAGAATTGCTATAAGATGTCCGCTTATGCTTACTTTTGCTATATTCATGGCATGGAAGATGGGTGGTTCATTAGCTGCTACATTTGTATTTGCAGTACCAGTGATGGCATTTGGTTTGATTCTTATAGCAAAGACTGCTATGCCAGCTTTTAAGAGAGTGTTTAAGAAGTACGATAAGTTAAATGAATCTATTGAAGAGAATGTTCGTGCTATGCGTGTGGTAAAGGGCTTCGCTAGAGAAGAGTATGAGAAGGAAAAGTTTGGAAATGCAGCTGAAGAAATTTGTAAAGACTTTACAAAAGCTGATAGAATAGTTGCCTTCAATACACCGCTTATGCAGTTATGTCTTTACTTTAATATGATATTCATTTTAATAGTTGGTTCTAAGCTTACTATTTCAAGTATGGGTACAGAGTTAAATATCGGTCAGATATCAGCTATGCTTACATATGCAATGCAGACTCTTATGTCTCTTATGATGTTATCAGTTGTATATGTTATGGTAACAATTGCTCTTGAGCCAGCAAAGCGTATCTGTGAAGTGCTTGGTGAGGAACCTGTTATTTTAAATCCTGAGACTCCATACTTAGAGGTTGAAGATGGAAGTATTACATTTGAAAATGTAAGCCTTAAGTATTCAAAGAAGGCTAAGAAGTCAGCTCTTAATGATATTGATTTACATATTGAGTCTGGTATGACAGTAGGTATTATCGGTGGTACAGGTTCAAGTAAGTCATCTTTAGTACAGCTTATTCCACGTCTATATGACGCAACAGAAGGTGTTGTAAAGGTTGGTGGCATAGATGTTAAAGACTATGATCTTAATGTTCTTAGAGATAGCGTAGCGATGGTTTTACAGAAGAACCTTTTATTTGCAGGTACTATTAAGGAAAATCTTCGTTGGGGAAATGAAAATGCTACAGACGAAGAGATTATAGAAGCTTGTAAGCTAGCGGATGCTCACGAGTTTGTATCTAGCTTTGAAGATGGTTATGACACATTTATCGAGCAGGGTGGAACTAATGTATCTGGTGGTCAGAAGCAGAGACTATGTATTGCAAGAGCACTTCTTAAGAAACCTAAGATTCTTATCTTAGATGATTCAACAAGTGCTGTAGATACTAAGACAGATGCTAAGATTAGAGCAGCCTTTAAGTCATATATTCCTGATACTACTAAGATTATTATCGCTCAGCGTATATCTTCAGTACAGGATTCAGATATGATAATTGTAATGGATAATGGTCATATTTCTGACGTGGGAACACATGATGAACTCCTTAAGAAGAGTGAAATTTACCGTGAGGTATATGTACAGCAGACGGAAGGAGGTAAGGATAATGAGTAAGCCAAAGAATATGGACAAGGGTATGCCAATGGGAAAACCTGGTTTTAATGGTGGAACATTTAAAAGAGTATTAAAGATGCTTATGCAGTATTATCCTGTGTTATTTCCTGTGTCTATAGCTTGTATAGTATTTTGTTCTGTTACAGCAACACTTCCTGCTATATTCCAGCAGCAGGTAATTGAAGCCATTGAGAAATGGGCGCCAACAGGCGATTGGGCTGGTGCTAGTAAGGTAATCGTACCAAAGGTACTTATACTTGCAGGATTTTATGTAATCTCTATTATAGGTATTACACTTCAGTCACAGCTTATGGTTTATATAACTCAGGGATTTTTAAATAAATCCAGAGTAAGTATGTTTAATGGTATGCAGAATCTTCCTATTAAGTATTTTGATACGCATAAGCATGGAGATATAATGAGTCATTATACAAATGATATTGATACATTAAGAATGCTTATTTCTCAAGCATTACCTACATTGATACAGTCTTCGATTGTTATAATGTGTGTACTTGGAATTATGATTTATTATAGTATTCCAATGACGTTTGTTGTGCTTGTAGGTGTAGTGATTATGCTTATGGTTTCGAAAAAACTTGCAGGTGGTTCGGCGAAGTTCTTTATGAAGCAACAGGTTTCCATCGGTAAAGCTGAAGGTTATATTCAGGAAATGATGAATGGCCAGAAGGTAATCAAGGTATTCAATCATGAGGATAATGTTAAAGAAGAATTTGATAAGATAAACGAAGAATTATGTAATGATAGTTTCAAAGCAAATGCATATGCAAACTGCCTTGGACCAATTATTATGAATATTGGAAATGTTTTATATGTAACAGTTATAACAATTGGTGGTATTTTACTTGTTACAGGATTTAAGAACTTTAGTATTTCGGGTATCGCTTTTGGAATTAGTATTGTAGTTCCTTTCCTTAATATGACAAAGCAGTTTACAGGAAATATTAATACATTCTCACAGCAGATTAACCATGTAGTAATGGGTCTAGCTGGTGCACAGAGAATATTTGAGGTAATGGATGCAACACCTGAAACAGATGAAGGTTACGTTACATTAGTAAATGCGAAGATAGATGCTAATGGTAATATCGAAGAAGTTGCAGAGCATACAGGTGTATGGGCTTGGAAGCATCCTCACGGTGATGGTTCACTTACTTATACAAAACTTGAAGGTGATGTAACACTTGATGATGTAGACTTTGCATACGAGGAAGGCAAGAATGTTCTTCATAATGTAACAGTATTTGCTAAGCCAGGTCAGAAGGTTGCATTTGTTGGTTCAACAGGTGCAGGTAAGACAACTATTACAAACCTTATTAACAGATTTTATGATATCGCTGATGGAAAGATTCGTTACGACGGAATTAACATCAACAAGATTAAGAAAGCTGATTTAAGACGTTCATTAGGAATTGTTTTACAGGAGACAAATCTCTTTACTGGATCAGTAATGGAGAATATTCGTTATGGTAACTTAGATGCTACAGATGAGCAGTGTATCGATGCAGCTAAGCTTGCTGGTGCAGATGATTTTATCTCTCGTTTACCACAAGGATATGATACAGAGTTATCTAACAATGGTTCAAATCTTTCACAGGGACAGCGTCAGTTAATCGCTATCGCTAGAGCGGCAGTTGCAGATCCACCAGTAATGATTCTTGATGAAGCAACATCTTCAATCGATACAAGAACAGAGGCTATTGTTCAGAGAGGTATGGATAAGCTTATGGAAGGTAGAACAGTATTTGTAATCGCACATAGACTTTCTACTATAAAGAATTCAGATGTT
>JAFOCU010000406.1 GCA_017381055.1 Lachnospiraceae bacterium | reverse complement strand
TATCTGAGCCATCTGATATACCGCCTAAAATACCACCTGCATTATTTGTTTTCTTAACAATATTATTATATTCATCAGTAGTAAAGCTATCGTTGTTCTTAGAACCACACATATTAGCAGCTGCAAAGCCAGCTCCTACTTCAAAGCCCTTTACAGCACCAATAGACATAATAGCCTGTGCAAGTCTAGCATCAAGCTTGTCAAATACTGGCTCGCCTACGCCGGCCTTCATACCCTTAACGATACATTCTACAACTCCACCTACTGAATCCTTTTCTTCAATCTTTCCTTCAAGCAATTCCTGTGCTTTTATAGCAGCCTCTTTATCAGGCATAGCTACAGGATTGTTATCTCTTTCCTGAATATCAAATCTATCGAGGTTGATTTCCACCTCACCGATTGATTTTGAATAAGCTGTAACACTTATTCCGAAACATTCTAAAAGCTTTGCCGCTATTGCTCCAGCAGCAACTCTTCCAATTGTTTCTCTTCCCGAAGAACGTCCTCCACCTCTATAATCTCTAAAGCCATACTTCTCATCAAATGTATAATCAGCATGACCTGGTCTATAATAGCTAGCAATATCCGAATAATCTGTGGAACGCTGTGTTTTATTATAAATAACCATTGATATAGGTGTTCCAGTAGTCTTGCCTTCAAATATACCTGACAATATCTCTACTGCATCATCCTCACTACGCTGAGTAGTGAACTTAGATTGACCGGGCTTTCTTCTGTCTAGAAACCTCTGAATATCTTCTTCTGACAAAGGAAGTCCGGCAGGACAACCATCAACAGTAACACCAACAGCCTTACCATGAGACTCGCCCCATGTAGATATTCTGAATAATGTTCCAAATGTAGATCCTGCCATATCTTTATGTCTTCCCTTCTTAGTTTAATTGTGGTTATACCGCCACATTTTATAATTCTTAGTAAAGTGGATACTTATCTGTTAATGACTTAACAAGCTCCATAGCCTTTTCCTTGTTAGCTTCTGCATCTGTAACAAGCATATGAATAGCTTCAGCGATAACATCCATATCTGCTGGCTTCATTCCTCTTGATGTAACAGCTGCTGTACCTAAACGGATACCAGATGTAACGAATGGAGATGCTGGATCCTTTGGAATAGCATTCTTGTTACATGTAATGTTAGCAGCATCAAGAAGCTTCTCACATTCCTTACCTGTAACGTTCATATTTCTTAAGTCAACGAGCATTAAGTGATTATCTGTACCACCAGAGATGAGGTTGAAGCCTCTATCTGTAAGACCCTTAGCAAGAGCTGCTGCGTTGTCCTTAACATCCTTCATATATGCCTTATACTCATCTGATAAAGCTTCCTTGAAGCAAACAGCCTTAGCTGCGATTACATGCATAAGAGGACCACCCTGGATACCTGGGAATACAGCCTTGTTGAAGTTAAACTTAGCTGCGCTCTCCTCGCTAGCAAGAATCATACCACCTCTTGGTCCACGAAGTGTCTTATGTGTTGTAGTTGTTACTACATCAGCATATGGGATTGGGCTCATATGTAAACCAGCTGCTACAAGACCAGCAATGTGAGCCATATCTACCATAAGGTATGCGCCTACTTCATCAGCGATTTCTCTAAACTTCTTAAAATCTATCTCTCTAGGATATGCACTAGCACCAGCTACGATAAGCTTTGGCTGACACTCCTTAGCAATAGCTAAAACATTATCATAATCGATGAAACCATCTTCATTTACACCGTAAGATACGATATTAAAATACTTACCAGAAATGTTAACTGGTGAACCATGTGTAAGGTGACCACCATCTGCAAGGCTCATACCCATTACTGTATCACCTGGCTCAACCATAGCGAAGAATGCTGCAAGGTTAGCCTGTGCACCTGAATGAGGCTGAACATTTACATAACCACAACCGAAAAGCTCCTTAGCTCTCTCGATTGCAAGTGTCTCTACTACGTCAACATGCTGACATCCACCGTAATATCTCTTTCCTGGATATCCTTCAGCATACTTGTTTGTAAGTGGTGAACCCATAGCTGCCATAACAGCCTTGCTTACAAAGTTCTCTGATGCAATAAGCTCGATGTGATCTCTCTGTCTAGCGAGCTCGTCCTCCATTGCGTTTGCAAGTTCCAAATCGTAATCCTTTACTTCGTCAAATGAATACATAACTTCCTCCTAAGTCCTACTTTCTTATTTCTGTTTTTCCACCCATATAAGGTCTTAATGCTTCTGGAATCTTAATTGAACCATCTGCACATAAATTATTTTCTAAAAATGCAATAAGCATTCTTGGTGGCGCTACTACTGTGTTGTTAAGTGTGTGTGCGAAATACTTCTCGCCATCCTCACCCTTAACTCTTATCTTAAGTCTTCTAGCCTGTGCATCTCCAAGATTTGAACAGCTTCCTATCTCGAAGTACTTCTTCTGTCTTGGTGACCAAGCCTCTACGTCAATTGACTTAACCTTAAGATCAGCTAAATCTCCAGAACAACACTCAAGTGTTCTAACTGGAATATCAAGTGTTCTAAATAAATCTACTGTGTTCTTCCAGAGCTTTTCAAACCACATCTTGCTATCCTCTGGCTTACAAACAACGATCATCTCCTGCTTCTCGAACTGATGGATACGGTATACACCTCTCTCCTCGATGCCGTGAGCACCCTTTTCTTTTCTAAAGCATGGTGAGTAGCTTGTAAGAGTATGTGGAAGCTGCTCCTCTGGAATAATTGTATCAATAAACTTACCGATCATAGAATGCTCACTAGTTCCGATTAAATACAAATCCTCACCTTCAATCTTATACATCATAGCATCCATCTCAGCAAAGCTCATTACACCTGTAACTACTTCACTTCTAATCATATATGGTGGTATGCAATATGTGAAACCTCTGTCAATCATGAAGTCTCTTGCATACGAAATAACTGCTGAATGAAGTCTAGCTATATCTCCCATAAGATAATAGAAACCATTTCCTGCTACCTTTCTAGCTGAATCTAAATCTAAACCATCAACGCTCTCCATAATCTCTGAATGATATGGAATATCAAACTCAGGAACTACTGGATCACCAAACTTCTCTAACTCAACATTCTCTGAATCATCCTTACCTAAAGGAACACTAGGATCGATAATATTTGGAATAACCATCATTATCTTTGTAACCTTCTCTGTAAGCTCGCTCTCCTTAGCCTCAAGTTCAGCAAGTCTTGCAGACTTCTCAGTTACAAGCTTCTTAGTCTCCTCAGCTTCTTCCTTCTTACCCTGAGCCATCAAAGCACCAATCTGCTTTGAAATTTTATTTCTATCAGCACGCAACGCATCCGCTTCCTGCTTAACAGCTCTGCTCTCAGCATCTAAGGCAATAACCTCATCAACGAGTGGAAGCTTGCTATCCTGAAACTTATTTTTAATGTTCTGTTTTACAATGTCAGGATTCTCTCTGACAAATCTCAAATCTAACATCCGCATATCCTCCATATATAAATAGTCACTCCCTCCTATTTTAGTACAAATACGCCCCATTGACAAGTAAATTTTTTGAGACGTGAAAGCTTGAGGAATGTACTTTTTTATTGTGTAAATATACCTAGAAGCAACCGCCAGTTGGCGGTTGCTTCTATATTCCCTATAATAATTCCTTTATAAACTTGTATTCTGTGGTTTTTGAACTCAAACTATTCATTTCATAGTCCGTTTCATCCATTTCATAAATTTCAATTGCCTTATCATACTCTCCCTTATACACATGAAACCATCCAATATATGTAGATACTTCATTTACCGCATTTGCATTTTTAAGCACCTTTTTCATATATATTTCAGCTCGTGGATATTCTCCTAATGAGCTGTAGCTTTCTGCTAATGCAGCTAATACTTCTAGCTCATCAACTTCACCTAAAAATGTAGGGAGCTTATTGTTTATAGCTATAGCTAACTCTCTATCTACTTTCCCTTTAGTCATATAGTCAGCTCTAAGAGCTAATGCATATCTAATAATACTATCCTTTTTATCTCCAGCCTCTTTTGCAGCTCTTATATATAGATCCCTTGCTATGGGCTTTCTTAACGAATAAGCTACTGTAGCAAAATTAACCAAATGAGATTCTGGCACTATCCAGTTACTATTATTCTCTATCACTTTTACTGCCTTAGTATACATTTCAATACACTCTTCATATTTTCCTACGAATATAGCTATACAACCAGCATCTAAATATGCTTGCTGTTTTGCATATTCTGTTTCAGCTTTATTTGCACCCTCCATAGCCACTCTATATGCATCCTCATTTCTGCCAACACTTGCATATGCAACTACAAGGGTATTATACATATCACTCATAGTATCATTATCACCATTTGCAATTCTTACTCCCTTTTCAAGTATTGCCAAACGCTTTTCTACCATATTTCGACTTTTATACATTGATGCTAACTCATTATACAAAAATGGATGTGTGTAATTTAATTCTGCTGATTTCTCCCATTCTTTAAGTATTATCTCATCATATATTTTTTCGTCTTGTTTCTGTTGTCTATAATAATAACATAAACCTGCATCATAATATGTCTCCGCCAATACCCAATTAGAACGTGCATATTTTTTTGCATTTTCTAATTGTTCAAGAGCTTCATCATAACGCTCTAATTCTCTAAGATACCAAGCTGCCTCTCTATAACAATTAATTGCATTATTTCTTATATTTCCGGTGATGTCAATTCTACTTACTGCCATCTTATATATTCTAATTACATCCTCATACTTATTTAAGTTGTTATATGCATATGCCAATTCCTGATATCCATCTATTCCCGTCTCACAGTTTTCAACCATTTTCTCTCTGTAAAATACTTCTTTCTCGTAATCCTCATTAATTTGTGCCATGTTTGCCAACGCACTATGTTTAGTCGACTCCATAAGATAAGGCTCAAATTGATCCCAGTTTTCATATACACTCACATTAAAAGCGAGTATCATTGCTATTCTTTGACGTTCTCTTAATGTTGCATTTTTGAACTTTTCAGTATAATAAGCTGCTACTTCATTCCCCATTCCTAAACATTTATATAGATATCCTTCTTCTACGTATAGTTCCGGATGATTATACTTTGATTCTTTTAATTTAAAAAACCACTTATATATCTTATCAATATCTTTACTTATTATTTTTCCACTTGCTGTTTCACATAAATATGCATATATGCTTTTTAAATCTAAAAGATTATATTTACTAACTGGCGGAATATCTAATGTTCTTTCTAGTGACTCCTCAAACATTTCTCTCACCTTACAAACAAATGTTATCGGATCATTATCTTCATATTTTTCTTTTAACTGATACCACCTATAGTGATCTGGAAGCTCTTCACGTATAGGATCAAGTATTTCAAATACAAGGCTATACCAACGACTATAAGCAATTAGATGTGCAGCCAAAATACGATTCTCAGTTCTTTGAGGTATACTATTAATCACAAATGTCAAATCTCTATACTCTTTTGTTCTATTGTATCCACCAAATGTATTTTTATTAAAATCTGTATATCCTCTAAGTGTAAGAATTGGATATGATACTGGATACTCTTCCAAAAGCTCATTACAGAATTCTTCACATTCACTATGTCTTCTCTGCTCAAATAAATATCTACCTTTAAGCTCTATCCACTCTAAATTATCGATGTTACTTAATCTTTCTTTTGGAAAATTCTCAAGAAGATCAAATATTTCTTTTGCATCAACAACCTCCATTGGTGGTTCAGGTTCTCTCTCCCAGCCTAATATACGTAGACTTGGTGCCACTGTAACTGACTCCTTATAGAAGATACACATTGCTTTTGCCACGCCATATTCCCAAGGAAAACTATTTGTATCAGAAACTCTTTCAATCGCCTCTAAGGCTTCCATATTTTTATTAGAACGAAGATACATTCTACACATTTCAATATGCTCTAAATCATCTTCAGACTGTGGATTGTATTGTTCTTCCATTACCTTATAAATTTTGTTGGCAAGCTCATACATAAACCCTTGCGGATTAAGCCATGTAAGTTGCTTTAAAAGCATATATGACTTAAAATACATACCTGCCTCCATACAACAATTCATAAGCATAAATAAGCTGTAATAATCCTTGGTAGACACCTTCATATAAAGCTCTGACAATAACGCCTTAGCTGATACCATATCACCTTCCTGCACCTTTAAAAATGCCTTTAAAATATTTATCTCTATATGGTCACCTTCACCAAGCTCTACTGCCGCTTTTTCTTCTAGTTCTTTTATTTTTCTTTCATTTTCTTCTGGGCTAAATTCATTAAAAACAGAATATAAATATAAACATTCAAACGGAAGATAAAACACCTTACGCTCACTAAGGTATTCTACCCTTATTTTAATATCTTCTAAATTAGTTAGGTCACTAATCAATCGATCAAATTTATAAAAAAAGCTATCGATATGCGCCCCACTAACCCCCTTAGGATTTAGCTTATCAAATATTATATTTTCGCACTGCTTAAATCTGTGATGCATTATCTCCAATAGAGTTCTTTGTCCTTCTTTTTCTATCTTTGCTCTCTCTATTGCACTTTTTGAATATGAGAAAAAATCATTTAAAAAGGTACTTACATCATATGGAAGATATACTCTTCCAGTTCTACGAAACACTAAATTATATATGAAATCTTTACATCCTTCGTAATATAACAGATCATATGGAATACTATCATAAATAAGCTTCTTCCACTGTGCAACATCACATCTTCTGTTATAATCATCGTACAATACTTTTACTTCTTGTTGCCATTTAATAAATTTTGTGTTTTCTGGTGATTCTTCCATATACTGACAATCATCGTAATTTTCATATCCAAAATTCTCATATTCATCATATGTAAATTCTTCATCATCGTCATCTTCATATTCATCATATAATTGACTCTGCGCCATATCTAAAGCTGTCTCATATGCATCTCTAAGACGCATAAATCCATCTTTATCATCATCAGGTCTTGTAACTTTTAGTTTCTCTCTATATGCCTTCTTAATTTCACTAATATCACTTGTAGGTGATATTCCTAAAATTTTCCAAATATTCATCTTTATCCCTAGCCCCTCTCACATACATCTAAAAATTTCTTAAGTACCTCTGCTTCTTGTTTGATTTTTACGAGTTTTCCTGTTCCTAATACCTCTTCATATCTTCCAAGATACTCTGCAATTACATCTCTCATCTTTCTTGAGGCCTCAGCATATACTCTTTCTCCACGAGCCAAAAGTTCATCAAATTCATTTTGTTCATTATAATTATTAGAAAAGTTATATAGTTCGCTAATTCTATTTTCTCTTTCCTCTTTAGACATTTCAACTTCATCAAGCTGCACTACTTTTCCATATCTCATTCCATTTACAGGTATAAAAACTTCACTATATATGATTCCATCGCTATCTATAATAGTACTTTTATGTATTTCAACTTTATCACCTGTGTTAAGATAAGGCACTTCATAACGATATAAATCTAATTCTACTGCATCTATTCCATATTCATTATCACATTGCAAAACTGACAATTCCCATGTATTAGGCCACGAATAATGCACTATAGTCTTTTTTACAGGTATTGTTGTATTCTTTTTAACAATAGTATCAAAGATACCTACACAATCATAATTTTTTCCATTATATGCCCAGCAGCCTATATAATGCGGACAAATGTCAGTCATAACAATCTTATTAACGCTTTCATCCTTATTCATCAATGCACCATATAATGCAACGCCTCTTACAACTGCTTCTTCTGGATTGATTATATAACTAATCTCACTACCTATCATTTTTTCAACCATCTTTTTAACTATAGATAACTTTGTACCTCCACCTACCATAAGTATATCTTTTATTTCAGATGGTTCATACTTTGATTCTTCTATTGCTCTAATAGTCAATTTTCTTATCTTCTCTATAAGGTCAGTACAAGCCTCCTCATATTCTGACTCAGTGATTTCGTATACATATTCACTTCCATCTATCATACATTTTATAGTTGCTTTACCCTCTAAAGTTATATCTTTCTTTGCACTTTCTGCACTCAAAAACAGACTTTCTTCTTCCTCTTTAGAAAGGCTCTTTGTAATATTATGATGTTTCTTAAAAAGTTCAATAAGTCTTCTTGTAAAATCTCCCCCACCAAGGTTATTGTCACCACACACGGCTATAACCTCCATAACATTTCCATTTACCTCCATAACAGAAATATCAAAGGTTCCTCCACCTAAGTCTAAAACAAGTATAACTTTACTGTCTTCCTCTGTATTTTCCACACCATAAGCTACTGCCGCTGCAGTTGGCTCATTAACGATTCTTTTTACATCAAATCCCGCCATTTTTCCAGCATCAATTACCGCTTTTCTCTGAAGATTGTTAAAGAAAGCTGGCACACTTATTACAGCTTCATTTATCTCCTCCATGAAATACTCCTCTGCCATATTCTTTATAGCTTTAAGTAATATAGCCGATAACTCCCTTGCACTGTACTCCTTGTCATTTAAACTAAACTTATCAGCACTTCCCATACTGCGCTTAAACATTCCTATAGTTTTATCTCCATATTTATTTTTTCTATGGATAGCCATATCGCCAGCATAAATATTTCCCTGTTCATCTACAGACAATACAGATGGAATAACTTCTCCCCCTGCTTTATTTTTCACAATAACAACCTCTCCATCCTTTACTGCGGCTGCCAGGCTGTTACTTGTTCCTAAATCAATCCCTAATATCATCTTATTTTTCTCCTCTTTCCCGTATTTATTTACATTAATAAAATCCTTTATTGTGCTTCTTCCAATCTCTTTTTCATAGGTGACAAGAAAGGTCGTGTACGCTCTAATACCTTCATATTTCGCAGCAAAACATCTCCCTTATACTTCTTATCATTTTCAATATTGTAATTAACTGCTTCCCATAGCTGCTTCTCACAATCCTCTTGTCTATAATCCGAAAGAGAAATTAACGCATAACAATAGTAGTATGCTGTAATATCAAATACCAAACTCCATGTACTATTTTCATATGGTGGTATGTATGTTTCAAGAAACTTAAGTACTGCATCAACAGTAGCTGGTTTTTCTGCAAATGGTATCATTCTCTCATATTCCTTTTTAGATACTGGTGCATGAGATGCACTTGCAAGCTTGCTACATAACTCCCATATTTCTTCACGTGATGTTCCAACTGCTTCAGCAGCCTCTAATAATGGCAAAGTAGCTTTTGATCTCCAAATTGTTTCTCCTGGAAATTTAGGCCCTTCAATCACATATGTTTTATTATTTTCAACGCAATCATTAAGATATTCTTCTTCTTTTCTAAGGTACTCTCTTAATTCCTCAACTGTTGGTACTTTCTTTTTAGCCATATCATTCCTCCTTTATCCCACTCATATGTAAATATAAAATAGATCTACTCTACGAATCTTATTTTACTACAAAACACCCTTTATAACAATAAATTCTTAACGCAATAAAATCCATATGGAAATCATCAGATTTTCTGCACCTTTCATAGATGTATATAAAGCTGAGTTATATTCATGCATTTTTTATGCGTCTATGAGGGCTCCGATGATTTGCTTATATGCCCTTCTTGATACTAAGGCTGCGTGTATTTTCTTTAAAACACAATTAGCTAAGGTGTGTTCATGGGCACGGACAACTTAATAGATTTTCTATTTTCATCAGTCCTCCATCTAATATGCTAATTAATCGCCTGCCTGCATAACTCACACGCTTGGCTTATTACCCTGTAGGGGTATAAGAGCCAAGCGTATTCAAACAGATTCGGCAGGCGGCATTTATTAGATGGAGGACTGGTGAAAACTTAACGAAAATCTATCGATGTTGTCCTTTGCCTCATGAACATCACCTAGCTATTTTGTGTTTTGTAGAAAATATCACACAGTAATAAACTTGTATCAAGCGGGCATTTAGCAAATCACGGGTTCTGACATCCAACACAGAAAAATATTATGAATAAACTTGGCATTAACAATGAGATAAGCGGCAGAAAATATTATGAATAAGTGTTTAAATCATGATAATGCATATTGGCTATTTTATGAGGGTATTGTGGGTGGTGAAGTTTTTACGAAAAGTGGTTGACTATTATACGTGAATAGTGCAAACTATGATATATAGATTTTAAAACTACATTATGAGGTATTTTGGTTATGGTTAGAATAATTACAGATTCTTCTACATTAATTACAGCAGAAGAAGCAGAGAAAATGGGAATAGATATGATTCCTTTGTGTGTTACAATTGGAGATATGGAAGGCCGAGATTTGGCTGTAGATATGGATGATTTTTATGGGAGAATAGCTAAAGGTGAGATTCCTAGATCTTCACAGCCACCTATTGGTGATGTTGTAGATGTGTATGAGAAGTATC
>JAFOCU010000405.1 GCA_017381055.1 Lachnospiraceae bacterium | reverse complement strand
GCAAATCACATATATTGGAAACAGTTTGATACACCAACAGGTAATAAAATAGCAAATGTGTCAAACAAACTTAATGATACATATTTAAACATTAACGGCCAGGAGCAAGGCACAAAAAGCTACGGAATGGTTGTGGATTTACTTATTGCAGAGTATAAGGAGAAGGTAGATGAGAATAATAAATAGAACAACTAAATATTTTATTATTATTCTTGTGGTTATTATGTGTATCCCTGTATTGCATAATAGTTTGGTAAAGTATGGTCAGATAAATGAAGTTTCCTATGCTAAGGATGGAGAGCAACAGTTGCTAAGAGTAGGTTTAGAAGGTTTGTATTATAATAAGTCTTCTATTACAATCAAGAATACTTCATTAGTCGTAGGTTATGCTGTTAATAATTCCTATATTAAGGAGTTTACTATAGAAGGTGGAAGCTTTACCTTTAAACCTTATACAGAAAAATTTTCAAAAAGCGGAAATTATGCCTCATATGAGAATGCTAAAAAGGCTGCAGATTCGTATGTATCAGAAGGTAAAGAGGCTTATCCTATGGTTACATACCTTGGAAGTTGGACAGTGGCAGTAAAAGGTGGCGGAGAAACTGATAAGTATGCTGTTATGATAAGCTCTAGTAGAGGCGAAAAGCTTTTGTATTCAGTTGATAATCATAATGCTTATCCTCAGTTTACATCGGCTACGCCTGATAAAAATGGTGTCTATGTTGTTGATTTAGGAGAGAGACAGTATAGAGGTAGAATAGAGCTTGGAAGATATGGTGGTATTAATAATCTTAAAGTTGTTAATATTGTTGATTTGGAAGAGTATTTATATGGAGTAGTGCCATGTGAAATGGTTTATTCATGGCATGAAGAAGCGCTAAAGACACAAGCTGTTTGTGCAAGAAGCTTTGCTTATATAGCAGGATTTGGAAGTGCTACAAATATAGTAACCCCTTATAATATGTGTGATACAACTTCAAGTCAGGTATATAAGGGTTATGGTGCAGAGAAGAAATCTACAAATGAAGCTGTAGATGCAACTAAAGGAGAGCTTATATATTATCAGGGGAAGCCAGTTAGAGCATATTATTCTTCTACTAGTGGTGGAAGTACAGAAAATGTAGAGGACGTATGGGGATCACCTATGGGATACTTACGACAGGTGCCAGATATATATGAATTGGATCCTGAGTTAGATCCGTGGATTATTACTCTTAATGCAGACAAAATAGAATCACTTATGAGTGAAAATGGCTTAAATGTTGGAGAAGTTAAGGATGTAAGACCTTTTGTTATGACTGCATCAGGAAGAGTTTATTCAGTAGAAATAGTAGGTGATAATAATCAGGTAATAACAGGTAGTAAATTAAGAAAAATTTTCTCTCTTTACAGCACAAAATATAAAGTGGTAAAATATGGTGATAGGCCTGATTATGTATCGGTATTATCAAATGGCGGAAAGTCAGCGGTTTATATTGGAGATAGTTATATTTTATCTGGAGATTATAAGGTACAAAAAGCATCAAAGGATTTGGAACAGTTTATTGTATTGACAGCAGATAATTTGCTTAACTATCCAGCAAAGGCACCAACAGACAAGGATACTTATTATATAGCTGGAATGGGTTATGGTCATGGAATAGGTATGAGTCAGTCAGGGGCTAAGGGAATGGCTGAAGCTGGATTTAACTATGAGGAGATTTTAAAGCATTATTATACAGGAATAGAGGTTCGTTAATATGAAATTACAGGATTTTTACTATGATTTACCACAGGAGCTTATAGCTCAGGATCCGTTACTTGATAGAACATCAAGTAGACTTATGCATGTGGATAAAAATAGCGGAAATATAGAACATAAGATATTTAGTGATGTTATTGATTATTTAAATGAAGGAGATTGTTTAGTTATCAATAATACAAAGGTTATACCAGCTAGACTTTTTGGAACAAGAGAAGGCCATGAAGGCAAGGTTGAGATTTTACTTTTAAAGAGAAGAGAAAACGATATATGGGAAAGTCTAGTTAAGCCAGGAAAGAAGTGCAAGGTAGGAACTATGCTTGTCTTCGGAGATGGTTTGCTTAAGGCTGAAGTGTTGGAAGTAGTTGAGGACGGAAATCGTTTAATTAAGTTCTATTATGAGGGTATTTTTGAGGAGATACTTGATAAGCTTGGTCAAATGCCATTACCGCCATATATTACACATGAATTAAAGGATAAGACAAGATATCAGACAGTATATGCAAAGCATGATGGATCAGCAGCAGCACCAACAGCTGGATTACATTTTACTAAGGAGCTTCTTGAAAAGATTGAGAAAAAGGGTATAGTAATAGCAAATGTTACATTGCATGTAGGCTTAGGAACATTTAGACCCGTAAAGGTAGATAATATATTAGAGCATCATATGCACTCTGAATTTTATATGATAGAGGAGAGTGAGGCTCTAAAGATAAATAAGGCAAAGGAAGCTGGAAAGCGAGTTATTTCAGTTGGAACTACAAGTTGTAGAACTCTTGAGTCAGCGGCAACTGATGACGGTAAGATTCAAGCATCATCTGGTTGGACAGATATATTTATTTATCCAGGCTATAAATTCAAGCTTATAGATGGACTTATTACAAATTTCCATTTGCCAGAATCAACATTGCTTATGCTTGTTTCAGCGTTTGCTGGTAAGGAAAATATTATGGCGGCGTACGAGGAAGCTGTAAAGGAGAGATACAGATTCTTCAGTTTTGGGGATGCTATGATACTTATATAATAGATAAAATTATGGAGGTGTTTTTACAATGAGTGAAAAAAGAAGAGCAACACGTATGAAGATGGATGCGGTTTTAAAGCTTAATAGCATCCAAACAATGAGAGATACTGAAGGTTTATCACACGAAGAGTTTACGGTTAATGTATTAAACGTATCTACAAGTGGTGTGGCATTTAAGAGTACACAAGAGCTTAAATTAAATACATATTACGATTTAGAGCTAGTGCTTTGGACAAAGACAACATTTAACTCAGTAATAGAGGTTGTTCGTATGGAAAGTATTGGTAATGGTGATATTCTTTATGGATGCAGATTTATCGGTATGAAGCCATCACAGGAATTAGAAATTCAAATTTATGAAGCGTTACAAAGTATAGAGGAAAACTAACAATGGAAAAGTATGACATAAAACCCTTAAAAACTAAAGATATTAAAGTGACAGTACCAGGTTCTAAGAGTATTACAAATAGAGCCTTGTTAATGGCTGCTTTATCTGAAGGAGAGTGTTTCATTAAAGGAGTTCTCTTTAGTGATGATTCAAGACATTTTCTTAAAGCTTTAGAGGATTTAGGTTTTGAACTCAATATAGACGAGAAAAATAAATCGGTAAGAGTAGTAGGGCAAGGTGGAGAGATTCCTAAAAAGAATGGAACAATCTATGTGGGCAGTGCAGGAACTGCTGCTAGATTTTTGACTGCTATGCTTGGCTTATCAGAAGGTGAATATGTCATCAATGCTTCAGAACAGATGAAAAAGAGGCCTATGAAACCACTTTTTGATGTGTTGAAGTCTATGGGAAGTGAGATTGTTTTCTTAGAAGAGGAAAATGCCCTTCCAGTTAAGATAAAAGGTTGCAAAGCTACAAATAAAGAGAGAGTATCTTTAGATATTTCTAAGAGTACTCAGTTTTTAAGTGCACTTATGATGATAGGTTGTATGTGCAAAGAAGGATTAGAAGTAGCGATAACTAGTGAAAAGAAGACAGGTTCTTATATTGATATTACTAGAAATATGGTTGAAGAATTTGGTGGTAAGATTGATTTTGATGGACATGTTTATTTCGTAGAACCAAAGCCATACTCAATAAAGGAATACCAAGTAGAACCAGACGTTTCTGCTGCTTGTTATTTTTATGGAATAGCAGCTATTTATGGATGTAAGGCTTTGGTTAATAATGTACATTTTGATTCAACTCAAGGCGACATTAGATTTATTAAGGTTTTAGAGGAAATGGGTTGTAAGGTATCTGATACTAAGCAAGGAATTGAAGTAGTTGGTCCTACTAAGCTTAGAGGTTTGGAAAATGTTGATATGAATAATTTTTCAGATCAAGCATTAACCCTTGCAAATGTGGCTATATTTGCAGATGCACCAACAACTATAAGTAATATTGCTCATATTCGTGGCCAAGAGTGTGATAGATTAAATGCTATTGCAAGTAATTTAAGAAATATGGGAATAAACGTTGATGAAAAAGAAGATAGTATAACTATTTATCCAGGAGCTTTTCATAGTGCGGATATAGAAACATTTGAGGATCATAGAGTTGCTATGTCATTTACTATGTCAGGACTTGGAGATATAAGTCTTACAATATTAGATCCAATGTGTTGCAAGAAAACATTTGAAAATTATTTTGAGATAATTGAAGGGTTATGTTAATAGGAGATAACTATATGGTTAAGTTTAATAAGATACCTGTACTATTAATAGTCTGTGTAGTTATTATATCCGCAGCCTTTGGGGTGTTTTTATTAATAGATAAGGATGATAAAGAGAATAATAAGATTTTATTTGATAAAGCATTTACTGTGAATATCTATGGTACTCAGGGAGAGGGCTATGTAAATATAGAATTCAATGAAGAGTATCTTAAGATGTTTAAATTAAGTGATAACACTAATTTAAGTAAAGAGCATATAGAACTAGAGGTTAATAGACAAAATAATCTTTCAAATGAAGATTCCTTTACTATTAAAATAACAAATGAGAAGATTCTTAAGGAAAAAGGGATAGAATTTGATAAATATAAGATGACATATAAGGTGGCTGGCCTTAAGGCAGGAACAGATTTTGATGTGTTTCAGGATTTTAAAATATATATTGACGAAGGTGTTGTTATGTTAGATAATAGCGAGTGTTCTAATTTTGTCAAAGATAACGTTATTTTCTTCATAAAAAATAAATTAGATTCATATAAAGAAGGGGATAATGTTATTGTAGGTGTGTACATAGATATGAATGCAGCCACTGACAATGGTTATAACATTAAGGAATTAGAAAAAGAATATGTATTAATAGAACAGGAGAATAACCAATGATTAATAAT
>JAFOCU010000404.1 GCA_017381055.1 Lachnospiraceae bacterium | reverse complement strand
TACTTAAATATGCTTACAATTACAGCGCGGATAATATACTTAGAGAAGAAAAGAAAACTGAATATATAAAGGAAATTATAGGTAAGCTACATTTAGAGATAGATGACTTAAATGATTTTATTAGAGAGGTCGCTGGAGAGATAAGCTTGGTTAAAGGCGAAATGATTGATTTAGCCAATTATTATTCAAAGAATTGTCCAGATGAGAGTTTTCGTAAGTTATATAAGATGTATAATGAACGATTGATGAGGGAAAATGTAGTTGATTTTGACGATATGCTTACAATGTGTTATGAGCTATTAGTTAAGAGACCGGATATATTAAAAATGTGGCAGGATAAGTATCAGTATATTCTTATAGATGAGTTTCAGGATATAAGTAGAATTCAGTATGAGGTAATAAAGTTACTAGCTAAGCCGCAGGATAATATATTTATAGTTGGTGATGATGACCAGTCTATTTATAGATTTAGAGGTGCTAAACCAGAGATAATGTTTCAGTTTAAGAAGGATTATGAACAGGCTAGTCAGATAATACTTAGTACCAATTATAGGTCAACAAAAGAAATAGTTAATTTGTCTATGAAACTCATTAAGAATAATGAGAAGAGATTTTTAAAGGACATAAAAGCTACAAATAAGCTGGGTGAAAAAATAGATATTAGAACCTTCAAAAATGATAAAGAAGAAACTATGTATATTATGAAGCTTATAGATGGATATCTGAAACTGGGCTATGAGTATAAAGATATAGCTGTATTGTTTAGAACTAATACTAATCCAAGAGTTCTTGTGGATAAGCTTCTAGAATTTAATGTACCATTTAAGATGAAGGATGTTATTCCAAATATGTATGAACATTGGATTGCTAGAGATATTCTGACATATATAAGAATTGCTCTTGGAAGCAGGAAGAGAGCAGACTTCTTACAGATTATCAATCGACCAAAAAGATATATAGCTAGAGATGCCTTTGATAGTGAGGAAGTGTCCTTTTGGGATTTGAAGGATTATTACAGCGATAAAGTATATGTGGTTGAGAGAATAGATAGGTTGAAGTATGATTTACAGTGGCTAGAGAGAATGTCACCATATGAAGCTATAAATTATATTCGTAATGGAATCAGCTATGATGAATATATATTGGAGTATGCCAATTATAGAAGAATGCGACCGGAAGAACTGTACGAAATATTGGACGAGTTGCAGGAAATGTCCTCTGAATATAAGACTTACGAGAGTTGGTTTGAACATATTGAACAGTATGGTGAAGAATTAAAAAGACAGAATCTCGAGAAGGTTAACACTAAGGAAGGTGTAGAACTATCAACTATGCATAGTGCCAAGGGATTAGAGTATAAGGTTGTGATTATTCTTGGAGCAAATGAGGGCATCACACCATATAGGAAAGCTATGTTAAAGGATGATATAGAAGAGGAGAGACGTTTGTTTTATGTAGCTATGACAAGAGCGAAGGAGAGATTGCATATTTTGAGTGTGAAAGAAAGGTATGGCAAGGATTCTGATGTATCTAGATTTGTCAATGAGATAGCAAATAATAATATAAAAAAAGAGATGTAATCATTATGTCATTATATAATAAAATGAGATGATAATTACTGTGCTAAATATTTACATTTATGCAATAATCTGATAAACTAAAAGGTAAGAAGAATAAGAAAGGAAGCCTTAGAAAAGGCGAGGTATTAACATGGCAGGAAAAGATTTAAACAATGATGATGAAATGTTTGTAACACTCACACTTGATGATGACACAGAAGTAGAGTGCATAGTTATAACAATTTTCGAGGCAGCAGGCAAGGAT
>JAFOCU010000403.1 GCA_017381055.1 Lachnospiraceae bacterium | reverse complement strand
TCCTGAGCAGACTGAGAAACTTAAAGCAGGAGAACATTTTGAAAAAGAAGAGTATGAGAAAGCATTAGAAAATATTCATACTTTAAAGGGGTTGGCGGCGAACCTTTCTCTTGCTAATCTATATGAGGCATATAGTGAAGTAGTTAATTTACTTAGAACAGAGAGATATATAGAAGCAGAGCAAAGATATTTTTCTTTGTTATCGCTGGAGGAAAAGTATAATAAGGTTATATCTGAAGGTTAATGGAGAAGAGGGGTCTATAAAATGATACTAGTCGGGAACTTTTTTGGGCAGATATTCTGTATAGGGTTAATGCTTGCGCTAGCTTCTGGCGTAATCGGTGGAATTATGCAGAAGGAGAATAAAGCATTATTCAGAGTAATCGGTGCCAATATTTTGTACAGTATTACATGTATACTGTGGCAAGTTACAGATGGAAAGGAATTAATATTCAATGATGTTATACACTATGGTGTGAATGTGCTTATTTGTGTTAGTGCATCTTTACTTGGGGCGAGCTATTATAAGTACTTATACTATGTTGTATATGAAAAACATCCAAAGCGTATATTAGTAAGCGGACCAGCAATTGTCTTATCAGCGGTTGCGTTTGTGTCTATAAACACACATTGGTTATTTTATATTGATAGTAAGAATCAGTATGTAAGAGGTGATTTGTATATACTTAACCTCTTTCTTTCTTATGCTTACATATTTATTTTCCTTATTCAGGCTGTTAGAGGGTATATTACTGAGAAACATATAGATAAGAAAAGAAGAATACTTATCGCGGCATCATTTGTTATATTTCCAAGTATATGCGGTATAGCCCAGTTTTTCTTTCCAGGTGCATCATTTCATAGCTATGGCGTAACGTTAGCTATTATGAGTGTATTTGTTAGACTTCAGAAGAATGAGATAACAACTTATATACAGGACAATCAGATACAGAAAGAGAATGCGACAAGATATAGAAATACAGTTTTATCTGGTGCTATTCAGTTTGCTGTAGTTAATCTTAGTGAGAATCGTCTGGAAGAACTTTGCGTTCCAGGCCGAGAGGAACTTACTATTAAACAGATGATTAATAATGGAATGCTTGAATCAGACAGATATTCAGATGTTACTAAGATATGGCGTTCAGCTGCACAGGGAATGACAGAGGAACAGTTGAATCATATGTATGATGTAGAAGCTCTTATTGAGAGATACAATAATGGTGAGCGACTTATACGTGATGAGCTGTTGATAAAAAAGAGTAGTGGAAAAGTAGGTTGGTATAGGCAGGATATTACTCTTATCAAGAATCATTTATCTAATGCATATGTAGCTACTATAACTATATATGATATTACAGCTAAGAAGGAAATGGAAGTTGCCTATGAGGGTCAGCAGGCTATAACTAGCGCATTAGCATTCGGTGTGAATTCTTACTGGATTATAGATTGGGAAACAGAGGAATTTATAGATGCATTTACAAGAAATGACTATGTTGAAAAGAAGATAAATCCTCAGGTTGTGAATAAAAAATATACAGAGGCCATGAGATATACATATTATGCTTTATTGGGCAAGACAGATGATAATATGGCTGAGTATGAAATTGATCAAGTTAGAAGTAGACTTTCTGATCAGGGTAGATATATAGTTTCGGAGGAGATATATTTTGCTCCTACAAATATGTATTTTCAGATAGAATATGCTGCTTTGAATTACAAGGATAGAATGGCTATTATAATGTCAACAAGAGATGTTACTACAGTTCGTGAATCAGAGAGAGCTCTTCAGTTGGAATTAAAAACAGCTTTGGAACAGGCAAAGAGAGCAAATCTTGCTAAGACGAATTTCCTTTTCAATATGTCTCATGATATTAGAACACCTATGAATGCTATCTTAGGTTTTAATGAGATAGCTACACAGCATATAGATGACAAAGAAAGAGTACTTGATGCTCTTGAAAAAGCTAAGTATGCAGGAAAGCATATGCTTGGTGTTATCAATGATATTTTGGATATGTCAAGAATTGATAGTGGTAAGCTAGAACTTGATATTAATATTATCGATGTAAAAGAGCATATTATGAGATTTGAGGATATGTTCAAGTTTGATATGGAGAAGCGAGGTATCAAGTTTGAGGTAATTGATGAAACTAAGACAAAGTATATTTATGGAGATTACCTAAGAATTACACAGGTTATAACTAACCTTTTAGGTAATGCAATGAAGTTTACCAAGGCTGGTGGAACAGTAACTTACCATGGTATCGAAGTAGAGGTAGAGGAAGAAGGCTACGTAGGTTATAACATTCATATTAAGGATACTGGTATTGGTATGAGTGAGGAGTTCCAGAGACGAGTGTTTACAGCCTTTGAGAGAGAACAGACATCAACTGTTAGTGGTATTCAAGGAACAGGATTAGGACTTGCTATTGTAAAGCGTTTGGTTGAACTTATGGATGGTAAGATCACCTTTACAAGTAAGGTGGGTGTGGGATCTGAATTTGTAGTATCATTTAAGGCGAAAGTTGTTGATGAGGCAAATATAGATAAGGCTTTAGGAAAACATGTGTCAGAGGAAGATTCAAACTTTGATATTAAAGGAAAGAGAATACTCCTTGTAGATGATAACGAATTAAATAGAGAGATTGCCTATGAGATATTGACATCAGCGGGCTTTGAAGTAGAGCAGGCAGATGATGGTAATACAGCTATTGAGAAGATTTTTGATGCTGATGAAGACTATTTTGATTTGGTATTTATGGATATTCAGATGCCAAGCATGAATGGATATGAGGCTGCTAGACAGATAAGAAAATTGTCAAATAGAAAGAAGGCTCATATTCCGATAATAGCTATGACAGCCAATGCTTTTGAGGAGGATAGAGAGAAATCCTTTAAGTCAGGTATGAATGAACATATAGCTAAACCAGTAGATATTGAAAAAGTGATAGAAATCGTTAAAAAAGTTTATAGCACCTTAGAGTAGGGTGTGGTATAATCTTAGGAAGTGGGACTTGATGAGTAAGTACTACTTCCTATGTTTATATTATTGGATAAATTTATCTACAGATAAAGGTATGAATAGATTCTATAATTATAAACTAGGACTTAGATAAAATGATTTAGGTGAGGTGCACTGATGATAAAAGTAACATCATATAGAGGACATATAAGAAACTGGGAAAATTTATGTAGAGAGCTTTCTATTGATTTAGGCTTATCTAGAGAAGAAAGAGAAAATGAAATTCTTATTAAAGCATACGAAAAATGGGGCGGTGATATGGCGAACCATATGCATGGAATGTTTGCGTTTGCTTTATGGGATGATGAGAACGAGAAACTATTCTGCTTAAGAGATCAGTTTGGTAC
>JAFOCU010000402.1 GCA_017381055.1 Lachnospiraceae bacterium | reverse complement strand
GCTCTACCAACTGAGCTAACCAGGCTTTTTTCTACGGGAGTATATTATCACACTTTTATAAGTTTGTCACGCATAATTTTATAAATATTTCCATTTACTAAAATAATGCATAACAAATCTTATATATTAATTATCCTACTTATCTAAAAAAGTCTTAGCGCTCATTACTCCGTAAGCATCCTCTGCCTTTCTTATAGCATCGCATACAGCATGTCCCATTACATTGGCAGCTAATGTTCCTACCATATCCATATCAGCTGTTACTTCCCCAACCGACATAGCATATATACTATCTCCATCCATACTTGTATGAACAGGATTAATAGTTCTTGCATATCCGTTATGTGCCATTGTCGCAATTTTATTCATCTGAGCCTTTGTAAACTTGCCGTTTGTAATAATTACACCGATAGTAGTATTCTGCATTTCTTTATTTTCAAGACCGTTACCAGCTGTAGCCATAGCCGCTTCGCACATATTATAAATAACTTGCTCTGTATTAGCAAAATTCTTTAAATCCGGAGTAAGAAGGCCTGCAATTATCTCATGGGTATCATAATCATATATATCACCACATGCATTTACAGCCACTATTGCTCCTACCTTTAAATCACCTATCTGAACAGCATAAGAGCCAAGGCCTCCCTTCATAGCAGTAGCCATACCACCTAATTTACCTACAGTTGCGCCAGTTCCCGCACCTGCATTTCCCATAGTCGGATTATTTTTTTCAGCATTAACACACGCCTCATAAGCCATAGACTTATCAGGACGCACCTTCATATCTCCAACTGTCAAATCAAATATACACGACTGAGCTACTAGTGGCACCTTAGTTATACCTACGTCAAAACCTACATTTTTCTCTTCTAAATACTCCATAACTCCGCCGGCAGCATCTAAACCAAAAGCACTTCCACCACTAAGAAGAATTGCATTAATAAAGCCCGATGCAGCAGTTGGTTTTAGAAGCTCACTTTCTCTCGATGCCGGGCCACCACCTCTAACATCAAGACCTGTCACTGCGCCTTTTTCACATATGATAACCGTACAACCTGTTCCAGCTTCCTTATTTTCAGCATTGCCTATTTTTATGTTTTCTATTTCGTTTATTTTTATCTGCTTCATTATGTGCAGCCTCCCTATATCAAACGCTTAGACTTATCTTATCATATTTTTTTCCATATTAAAAGGGTTGGAATCAGCCAACCCTAATCTAGTAAATCCATTTTCCTAAGCAAATACTTTAATACATTCTCTTCATCAATAACTATTTTCGCTTGACAGGCCATACCGTTTAGCAATGTTGCGCTCTCTCCATCTTTATTCTTTAATGTTTTATTATCACAAGAAACTCCAACTACATAATATGCTGCTCCCGTAGTATTATCAACTGTTATATCCTTAGGAATACTTGTAATTTTACCCATAAAGTAGCCATATTCACTAGACGGATAAGCCGCAATTTCAAACTTAACTGTTTGTCCTTCTTTGAGCTTTGCAATATCTGAATTTGCTACATAAACCTGTGCTGAAAATGTTTCCTGTGCTTCAGGATAAATTGCTCCAAGGTTTGTTCCCTCTTGCACATATGCGCCATCCTTTACATCCTGCTGAAAATAAAAATATCCACTCTCAATAGCCTTTATACTACAGCTATTATCTTGAATATCATACTTATTTAAGTAATTTTCATATTCATCTTTTTTTGACTGATATGTGAGTATTTCCGATAAAACAGCATTTTTTTCATTTAGAACATATGCTTGTGTAGAATTTTCACTATCCCCACCTATCAAGGCTTTCAATTGACTTTTTGTAGTAGATAGATTTGATTTCAATGAAAAAATTGTATCTTTTAAACCATCAATCTGTTGCTCAACATTTGCAACTTGTTGCAATTCCAAATTTATTAAAGCTTGTTCTTTTTCTAATTTTAATGACTCTATCTTTGTAGTAGTTTCACTAATTTCAGTTGTAAAATCTTCTTTATTTATCTGCTTGTTATATTCCTCCAACAGTTTCTCAAACTCTAAAATACTTTTATCATACTGACTCTCTGTTAAATTATAATTGGAAATATAACTATCAACTAAGCTTTTATAATAACTATCATCATTCGAAAAAGTGTTGTTTCGCGATGCTATACAATTATTTACTTGATTTAACTTTTCTATTTTTCCTTCATATTGCAAGATGCTTTCTTCTAAAATAACTATATTTTCCTCACAAGAAGCAATCTCTGGCTTATTCTCGGTGCTTACATTCTTATTTATATCAAACAATTCCTTTCTATTAGAAATTTCTTTATAATAGACATTATCAGAAAAAGCATCAAGTGCCTTACTATCTCCATCAAGATAATTTACATAAGCATGCAATATTTTTAGCCGTGCATTCACATTATTGTACTCACTTTGATAATACTTAATTGTTTCTCCTAAAGAAATAACCTCTAATGTGTATAACACATCACCCTCGTTAACAAACTGACCATCCTT
>JAFOCU010000401.1 GCA_017381055.1 Lachnospiraceae bacterium | reverse complement strand
GGGTTAATATATAAAAACTATAACACAGGAGGAGTTTATCCATGAACAAGGCTGAATTAGTAGCAGCTATCGCTGCAAAGACAGAATTATCAAAGAAGGATTCTGAGAAGGCTTTAAAGGCATTTATTGACGTAGTTGCAGAAGAGTTAAAGAAGGGTGAGAAGGTTCAGTTAGTTGGCTTCGGTACATTCGAGGTTGCTAAGAGAGCTGCTAGAGAGGGTAGAAACCCACAGACAGGTAAGTCTATGAAGATTGCTGCTTCAAAGGCTCCAAAGTTTAAGGCTGGTAAGGCATTAAAGGACGTAGTTAATAAGTAATTAGTTCTTGGAGTAATCGTAGTTGCAAAGCAACTGCGATTTAGTGAACAAGCAAGATTGAGTGTCTTCTTCGGAAGGCACTTTTTTCTTAGTCTAAGAATGAAAACATCAAAATCCTAATTTATGTATCAAAGGTCCTCTAGCATAAATTTATACTACTATTTTCACATGCTACAAATATTTGATTTTCTAAATACTTTGATTTATGTTTTATTTACGGACGTGACCGGCTCATACGCACCGTCCATGGTGCTATTCGCCTTTTTCCAACGTCCTGTTGGAAAATCACTAGTTAAGAACAAAGTATTAAGAAAATCTAAACATTTTTCGCTACCGTGAAAATAATAGTATAAATTTACACAGAGAGGACCGAATAAAATAAGAAACAAGGATTTTGATGTTACAAATTCTACGAAATAAGAAAATGCGTTGAGTGTGAAGAAGGGTATGTGTAAGGAGAGTAAGTATGAGATTAGATAAATATTTAAAGGTTTCTAGATTGATTAAGAGAAGAACTGTGGCCAATGAGGCCTGTGATGCTGGGCGTGTTTCTATTAATGATAAGCCTGCTAAGGCTTCTTCTAATGTTAAGGTTGGCGATGTAATTGAGATTCAGTTTGGAACTAGAACTGTTAAGGTTGAGGTTACAAGCATTGCAGAGACTGTTAAAAAGGATGAAGCAAAGGATATGTACAAGGATTTATAATAGAATAGGGGCATATTCATGAGAGCCTCCTAATATACATTAATGTAGAATGTGTATTAGGAGGCTTTTGTGGTTAATCAAAGGGTTGAGGCTATTAATCAAGAGATACATATGTCTAATAGGACAGAAGGGTATGTGACAGGGGTGATGGATGTTATTTCTTTTGATTTGGAAGAGATAGTTTTAGATACGGCAGCAGGGCTTCTTAGGATAAAGGGGAGTAAGCTGCATGTAAAGTCTATTAATTTGGATAAGCAACGTATGGAGTTTGAGGGTAATGTTAATAATATGGTTTATTCTGATTCTAAAGCTATGAAGAGAAAAAATCTTATGGGTAGGTTGTTTGGTTGATGGAGGTGTTTATAAGAAATCAAGCGAGTGTATTATTGGATGCTTTGTTTATAGGTATGATTATAATGGCGTTTTATGATGTCTTTCGCTTGTTTAGAAGAATTGTAAGACATAGTAGATTTATTAGGGATTTAGAGGATTTAATATTTTGGATAATAGCTGGTTTTATAGTGTTTTCATTGGTGTATTCCCGCAATAATGGCAATATAAGATGGTTTATTATTGTGGGGGTTGCGCTAGGAATGTATCTTTATTATGTTTCCTTTGGACGTTTTCTGGTAAAATATACCGCTAAGTATGTGAATAAATTAATTAATATGGTCTTGAAAAAGCCGATTAGAAAGGCTATAATGACCATAAGATTAATATTTGAAAGGGTTTTAGGAGCTAATGCCAAGAAATTACGCAAAAAAGAAAAAGAGTCATAAGGCTGCTATGGTTACAATATTTATAGTTGTAGCTTTCTTTTGTGGTACCTTAAGTATTAGTAATAGAAATAAACAAAAAGAATTAGACAAGGATAGAAAAGAAATAGAAAGACTTGAGGCGGAAATTGCTGCCCAGGAGAAGAGAACTTTAGACCTTAATGATTTGAAGGTATATGTTAAGACTATGAGATATGTGGAAGATAAGGCTAAGGAGCTTGGTTTGGTATATCCTGATGAGATAGTTTTTAAGCCTAGATAAAGTATGTAATATTATCATCCTAAAAGATATATGGTCCATAGATTCGATTCAAAAAAGAGATATTTAGTGAAACTGTCAAAAAGTTATTGTAAATATGAAAGTGTATTTGACAAAAAGTGAATAGTGATTAATTTATAATCTCCCATGTTTAGAAAACATAAGGAGGTTATTTTTTATGAAAGGAAAAGTTTTAAAATCAGCAGTTGTACAAATGATAGGATACTTATCTACGATGGTAGCATTACAAGGGTTTCAGCCATTGGCAGTGGGATTATTTATTGCTGTATGGTGTAGTAGGCTTATAAGATTTCCGTTGTTTCCTATAATGGTGGCAGGAATTGCAATTAATTCTGGATTGCTATCAGCAGGGAAATATGGATTGGTATTGTTTACCATAATGATTGTGTTCTACATATTAGAAGGAAAAAAATCTAGAGCTTCTATTATAAGTGGTAGTTTGCTTGGAGGTGGAGTGTTGTATTTAATGGAAGTAACGGATGTGTATATGTCAGGGCTTTCTAAGGATACGTTGGTAATGGCAACGCTTTCTTCGATTCTGGCTATATCTGCAAGTGTAGTATTTTACAAGTTAATAGAAATGATTCAAATGCCGCAGAATAAAGAACGAAAAGATGATGATGAAGGGTATAAAGAAAAGCTTAATTCTTACGAGGAAAGGGTAAATAGTATATCGGATGCTTTTGCAAAAATGGCAAGAAATATAGAAAGAAGTGTGTTAGATGAAGAAGAGGTATATGAGGAAGAAACAGATGAAGAATGTGATGGTTGTCGCGCATTAAAAAGGCAGAATGTTATATATAAAAATAAGCTAAAGGAAAGTAGGAGGGTTATAGCTATGCAACTTTTGGAGATGTCTAGGGTGTTAGGAGAAAGTATTGATGATACATATGATTTACGTAGTATTTCTGGGGAAGAGATGACTATGTTGGTATCTAGATTAAGGGATGTAGGTATTGTATTAAAGAAAGCGGTGAGACTTGAAAATAGAAGAGGAATATCGGAGATTATAGTTACTATGAGAGCTAGAAGGGGCACGTGTGTCAGTACAAGGGAGGTTACTAGAATTATTAATAGAGTATTCGATAAAGACATTGAACTTGTAAAAGAAAAAAAGCGAGTGGTATCTACGGATATGGAAACATATAGGTTTAAGGAACGACCTAATTTCTTTGTAATGCATGGGTTGGCTAAGGCTTCTTATGATGACGTGTCTGGAGATAATTTTTCTTGCGTATCCTTGGATAGTGGACAGACCTTGCTTGGAATATCTGATGGAATGGGGACCGGCATAAGGGCATACAAGGATAGCGAGATGGTTCTTGAGCTTATAGAGAATCTTATGATGAGTGGATTTGGTGAAGAGACTACCTTGAAACTAGTAAATACATTATTTGTTTTAGAGGGGGAAAATATATCGCCAGCTACAGTTGATATGAGCATTATAGATATGTATTCGGGGGTGTGTGATTTTCTAAAGCTTGGTGCTGCCACTACCTATGTCAAAAGAGGAAATTGGGTGGAAACACTGCGATCAACCTCTTTGCCTATGGGTGGAGAGGAATGCATAGACATAGAGAGTGCCACAAAAAAACTATATGATGGGGATTTTGTTATTATGATGTCTGATGGAATAGTTGAGACAGCGGCCAAGCTTAATAAAGAGGATGAAATAGGAGAAATTATCCTTAGGGCCAAGCCGGGCAAACCGCAGGATATGGCAGACAAGATATTGAGGGATGCCATAGAGGTTCTTGGAAATAAAAAAGAGGACGATATGACTGTTTTTGTAACAGGGATTTGGAATTATGAAAAATGCATAGCTTAATATGTGTCCTATGGCAAAAAATACTTGATTTTAGGACGTATATAGGCTAAATTCAATATATGATGGAAAATAAAGTATTAAATTATATAAAAGAAAATAAAATGATAAAGGCAGGAGAAACGGTAGTCGTTGGTGTTTCAGGCGGCGCTGATTCTGTATGC
>JAFOCU010000400.1 GCA_017381055.1 Lachnospiraceae bacterium | reverse complement strand
TAGAAGAAACGAACAGTTTGAGAAGAAGGTTGAAAGTAAGGTTGATAGTAAGCCTTTAAGTGATAGAAAGACTGAAATATTTACAAGACCAGCTTTTTCAAAGCCGGAGATATCAAAAACAGTGATATCTAAGCCTGTGATAGATAAGCAAGTTGTGAGTAATACTAATGATAAATCAGAGAATAATATATCTAAAGAAGATATAGCTAAGGATAACTATTCAGATATAACTGAAAAGGTAGAAACTGATAATAACATAGTTAAAGATAACAATGAGTTTGCTGATAAATATAAGCATGCTGAGAATGTAGTTGAAACAAAGCCAGAGCAGCTTACATTATTTGAAGAAAAGCTTCTTACAAAGGAAGCTAGAGAAAAGCATGTTTTAGTTGGTCAAGTATTTGATACGTATTGGATTGTGCAGTTTGGTGATAAGATGTTTATTATCGATCAGCATGCAGCTCATGAAAAGGTTTTATATGAGAGAACATTGGCTAAGTATAAAGAGAGAAAGGCCATGTCTCAAAGCATAAATCCACCAATTATTCTTACATTAAGTATGAGCGAAGAAGCTTTGCTTAATAAGTATATGGATATATTTACAGATTTTGGATATGAGATAGAGCATTTTGGTGGTAAGGAATATTGTGTTAGAGCGGTTCCTTATGATTTATATTCAATCTCAAAGGAAGATTTACTTATGGAGATACTTGATAATCTTAGTGATGAGACAGCTGGTAAGGTTACACCACAGCTTATTACAGAAAAGATTGCATCAATGTCTTGTAAGGCGGCAGTTAAAGGAAACAATAAGTTATCAGAGGCTGAGGCTAATAAGCTTATAGATGAGTTATTAACTCTTGAAAATCCTTATAATTGTCCTCATGGTCGACCAACAATAATTAGTATGAGTAAGTATGAGCTTGAAAAGAAATTTAAGCGTGTATTGTAATGGAGATAATATGAGCGGAAATAATAAAAAACCTTTAGTTATTTTAACAGGACCAACAGCTGTGGGGAAAACGGAGCTTTCTATTAAGCTTGCAAAGGCTATAAATGGAGAGATAATAAGTGCAGATTCTATACAGGTATATAAGCATTTCGATATTGGTTCAGCTAAAGTTACAGAGGAAGAAATGGATGGTATTAAGCATTATTTAATAGATGTGCTTGAGCCTGATGAAGAATTTAATATTTATGTATTTAAGAAAATGGCTATGGAAGCTATGGAGGAAATTTACAGCAAGGGTAAGATTCCTATTATAGCAGGTGGTACAGGCTTTTATATACAGGCGTTGTTATATGATATAGAGTTTTCGGAAGAAGAGGGTGATAAAACATATAGACATATGCTTGAAGAGAAGGCTAAAAATGAAGGCGTAGAGGTTATTCATGATATGCTAAAGGCTGTTGATCCAGAATCGGCTAATGAAATTCATGCAAATAATCTTAAGAGAGTAATAAGAGCTCTTGAATACTATAATGAAACAGGTATGCCTATATCTAAGCATAATAAGGAGCAGAGACAGAAGGAATCACCATATGATTTTAGATATTATGTTCTTAATATGGATAGAGAAAAGCTTTATAATCGTGTAAATCTTCGTGTTGATATAATGGTTGACAATGGATTAATTGACGAGGTTACAAAGCTTAAAGAAATGGGCTATGGAAAAGAGCTTAACTCTATGCAGGGGATTGGATATAAGGAAATAAGAGATTATGTAGATGGTGTATATGACAAGTATACTGCCATAGAAACTCTTAAGAAAAATACACGTAATTTTGCTAAAAGACAGATTACATGGTTTAAACGTGAAAAGGAAGTTGTATGGTTAAATCATGAAGAATTTGATAATGATAAAGATAAAATTCTTAACTTTATATTAGAAGATTTACGTAAAAATATTATGTAAACAGATAAGAAAAATTGCTATCGAAAGGAAATAAAAATGAGACAGGTTGATAATTCACAGATGATGAATATGTATGAAAAAATGGGGATTTCTAAGGAGGTTCTTGCGTTTTCTAATGAAATATTAGAGAGTCTTAAAGAGCGTTTTGAACGTATTGATGATGTGGCTGAATATAATCAGATGAAGGTACTTCATGCAATGCAGAAGAATCAGGTAAGCGAAATGCACCTTGAGACATCTTCTGGATATGGTTATACAGATCTTGGAAGAGATACTCTTGAAGCTGTTTATGCTGATGTATTCCATACAGAAGATGCATTGGTTAGAACACAGATTGCCTGTGGTACACATGCTTTAAACATAGCATTATCAGGAAATTTAAGACCAGGTGATGAGCTTCTTTCTATTTCGGGCAAGCCATATGATACATTAGAGGAGGTTATAGGTATTAGACCTTCCAGAGGATCGTTAGCAGAATACGGTGTTACATATAAGCAGGTTGATTTATTAGAGGATGGTTCATTTGATTATGAAGGAATTAAGAATGCTATTAATGATAAGACAAAGCTTGTAGCTATTCAGCGTTCAAAGGGATATCTTACTAGACCAACTTTAAGCGTACAAGATATTGGAGCTGTAATTAAGCATGTTAAATCGATTAATAAAGATATCAAGGTAATGGTTGATAACTGTTACGGAGAATTTGTAGATATGGTTGAACCTTCAGATTTTGGAGCAGATATGATAGTAGGTTCTCTTATTAAGAATCCAGGTGGTGGATTAGCTCCGATTGGTGGCTATATAGCAGGTTCAAAGGAATGTGTAGAAAATGCAGCCTTTAGACTTACAACTCCTGGACTTGGTAAAGAGGTTGGAGCTTCTTTGGGTGTTAACAAGAGTTTTTTCCAAGGTTTGTTTCTTGCACCGACTGTAACTGCAGGAGCTTTAAAGGGCGCTATATTTGCAGCTAATATCTATGAGAAGCTTGGCTATAAGGTTGTTCCAAATAGTACAGAGGAGCGTCACGATATAATTCAAGCAGTAACATTTGGTACACCAGAGGGGGTTATTGAATTTTGTAAAGGAATTCAGGCTGCAGCACCAGTTGATAGTCACGTAGAGCCAGAACCATGGGATATGCCGGGTTATGATGCGCCTGTAATAATGGCTGCTGGTGCATTTGTTTCAGGATCTTCTATTGAGTTAAGTGCAGATGGTCCTATTAAACCACCATACAATGTATATTTCCAGGGTGGTCTTACTTGGTATCATGCTAAGCTTGGAATTATGATGTCTTTACAAAAATTAATTGATGCAGGCATTGTAACTCTATAGTAGCTTTGAAATTTATATATTTTTTTATATACATTAGTTAAAAAATGTGATAGTATTAAATAATCTAGGCGATGCCTAGATTATTTGTGCGTTTATCTATAGTAAATGCATGTGGGAGAGTAACCGAATGTTATAAACAGGAGGTTATATGTCTTATAAAAGTAAAGATACATTATCAATTAATCAATGGAAGATTAAAAGCTTACCACCAGAGTCAAGACCAGATGAAAAGCTAGAAAGCTATGGAGCAGCATCACTTAGTGATGCAGAACTTTTAGCTATTATAATAAGAACCGGCTTTCGAGGGTATAATTCAGTTAGGCTTGCTGAAGACATATTAAAATGTGGCAAAGGCAAAGGGTTGATTGGATTATGTCAGATTGGTATTGAAGAATTGACAAAGGTTCGAGGTGTGGGAAAAGTAAAGGCTATACAGTTAAAAGCAGTAGCAGAGCTTACACGTAGAATATCAAAAAGAACAGCTAAGGAAAGTCTTGTTATGGATAGTCCAGAAACTGTTGCCAGATATTTTATGGAAGATTTAAGACATAGAGACAAAGAATGCTTTATGATGCTTAGTCTTGATAGTAAGGGAGCACTTATTAGCGAAAGCCTTATATCTATAGGGACAGTTAATGCATCTCTTGCTTCACCTAGAGAGGTTTTTGTAGAAGCTGTGAATAATCGAGCTGTTAGCATAATTCTTGTACATAATCATCCAAGTGGCAATCCAAAGCCTAGTAAAAATGACTTGGTTGTTACGAGGCAGATGAAGGATGCTGGGGAGCTTTTGGGAATTAAGTTGATTGACCATATAATAATTGGTGATAATAGCTATGTTAGTTTAAGCGAAGAAAAAATGATGTGATACTGAAAGGAGTATAAAAATGGCACAGCATGTTTATGGAGTAGACTTGGGAACAAGTAATATTAAGATGTATTCTCTTGCAAATGACGTTACATTAAATGAAAAGAACGTTATAGCAATTAAAAATAAGAATGAAATATTCAAATTTGGTGATTTTGCATTTGAAATGTATGAGAAGGCACCAGGAAATATCAATGTAACATTTCCAGTAAAGTTTGGTGTTATTGCTGATATCCAGAATATGGAAGCGTTATTCTCTTGCTTCTACAAGAAGATTAACAGCAATAAGGCTGTAAATGGTGCTGATTTCTGTATAGCTGTTCCAACTGATGTTACAGAAGTAGAGAAGAGAGCTTTCTATGACGTTATTATGGATGCAAAGATTAAGGCTAAGAAGATTGTTGTAGTTGAAAAACCAATTGCAGATGCTGTAGGCGTAGGTATTGATGTTAATAGTCCAAATGGACATTTACTTGTTAATATTGGTGCAGATACAACTGAAATTACAGTTATTTCTATGGGCGGTATTGTTATTAGCAAGCTTATTAAGATTGGTGGTATGAAACTTGATGAGGCTATTGGAAATTATATTAGAAAGAAATATAACCTTATAATAGGAAGTCGTTCAGCAGAGATAGTTAAGAAGGAGCTTGCAGATGCTATGAATGAGCAAGCTGACAAGATGACAGTTACTTATGGTAGAAATATTGTAACAGGACTTCCAAATGCTAGAGAAATCAATGGTGATTTAGTTCATGAGGCTATTAGTGAGCTTTTACACCAGATTATTGAAAATGTAAAAGTTATTTTGGAGAGAACTCCACCAGAATTATCAGCAGATATTATATCAAAGGGTATTTATCTTACAGGTGGTTCTGCGAATATTAAGAATATATGTAAGCTTATAACAAAGGAGACAGGACTTAAGGTTAATGTGGCTGCTGAGCCATCAGAAACTGTTATAAATGGTATTGCAAAGATACTTTCATCCCCTGAACTTATGAAGTTAACATATGTTCCAAGAGAGAAAGAATACGAGTAAATAGCAGGTGGTAGCTAAAATGAAAAAGCCAGGAAAGTTTAAAATTCCAACAAAATATATATTGACTTTTTTGTCGGTACTATGTGCAGGCTTTGTTTTGTTAACAGTGATAAATAGCGACATTGCAAGACCAATAAGAGAGTTTGCGGCTAAGATTATATTACCTGTCCAGAATGGTATGAATCATGTAGGTGGATGGTTTTCTGACAAGGCAGATGACTTAAAGGAATTAAGAGATTTGCAGAAGGAAAATGATAAATTAAAAGCTGAGAATGATGAACTTAGAATGCAAAATGCTATTTTGTCACAGTGGGAGCCAGAGTTAAAGCGACTTAGGGAATTATTGGAATTGTCAGATGTATATTCTGATTATCCTAAGGTAGCAGCGAGAGTCATAGGTAAGGAGACTGGTAATTGGTTCTCTATCTTTACTATTGATAAAGGTTCTAAGGATGGATTGAAAGTTGGCATGAATGTTATCTCCGATGGTGGCTTAGTTGGTTCTGTTACTTATGTGGGCGAGAATTATGCCAAGATAACATCAATAATTAACGATGATGCAAATGTTAGTGCAAAGTTTTCATCTACATCAGATGTTTGTAT
>JAFOCU010000399.1 GCA_017381055.1 Lachnospiraceae bacterium | reverse complement strand
GTTTTTCTAGCATCACTTGAAGCTGTAATATCAAGGAATACCAACTCATCAGCTCCTGCTTTATCATAGGCTTTAGCTACTTCAACCGGATCACCTGCATCCTTTAAATTAACAAAGTTAATACCCTTTACAACTCGATTATTATTAACATCCAAACATGGAATAATTCTTTTTGTATACATTTACTCTACTCCTGTCTATTACAAATTTGCAAAATTTGACAATATCTTAAGTCCTACTTCTCCACTCTTTTCTGGATGGAACTGACATGCAAATATATTATCCTTCTCAACTGAAGCATGGATTATATTGCCGTACTCTGACTTAGCCTTAACTATAGCCTCATCCTTTGCCTTAAGATAATATGAGTGAACAAAATAAACATATGATTGATCATTTATATCCTTGAATAATCTTCCATCTGGTGAAATATCAAGGGAATTCCATCCTATATGAGGTATCTTTAAACCAAAATCATCTGAAAATCTAACTATCTCACCATCAAGAATACCAAGACCAGGAACACCCTTGGTCTCCTCACTACTCTTAAATAATAACTGAAGTCCAAGACATATTCCCATAAACGGAGTCTTCTTCTGGCAGATTTCCTCAATAACTGGAACAAGCTTATAATTATTTAACTTATCCATTGCATCACCAAAGCTTCCAACACCTGGAAGAATAACTTTATCTGCACTAAGTAAAATATCTCTGTCCCTTGTAACTACTGTTTCCTGTCCTAAGAAGTTAAATGCCTTTTCTACACTTCTTATATTTCCTGCATCGTAATCAATGATTGCTATCATTTTCTATTCCTCATTACCGTTATTTTTTATATTATTAGCTTCCGCCTTCGCTGCAATCTCTCTAACCTTTACAGCATATTCATCGTCATCTTTAATCATAGATAACTCTCTTGCCTCACTTGCTGATAGTCCATAAGTCGAAACAAGCTTATTTTCTACCCAACCTAATACAACTGTCATCTCATCAAAGCACTTAAGTTCTCTAGCCTCATTCTGATATTTATCATACATCTTAACAGCTTTGATAAGTGAATCAAGACCATGAGCATAATCATCATTAAGCATAAAACTCTTATATGCCTCATAGTGTCTGTCCATAAGCATAATGGTTGTAAGCTGATCATAGAACACCTGGTGATCGTCTTCCTTCATCTCCATGCCACATATTAAATTATATGCATCATCGAATTTACTCTCATAGGCTTCCTGATCTAGAGTCTCACCCTCTTCTAAATCATTGCCATATACGTATAATGAAACAGCCTCATAAAATCTCTCATTATAATGATAATACTCTCCACCGATCTTTGCAACTAACACAACAATCAAAACAAATGATATTGCAAAAACTATAAAGATAGGTGAAATCTTTATTATCTCATCAGGTTCTTTCGCCTTCTTTGGCTTAGGAGCTTTCTTAGGTTTCTTTTTCTTTTCCTTTTCTTTTTCCTTCTTAGCCTTCTCTTTTTCTTTTTTCTTTTTTTCCTTGGCTTCCTTCTTTTCTTGCTTCTTCTTGGCTTTTAACTCAGCCTCTTCGTCTATAGCGTCATCGTCACCAAACGGGTCCTCATCAAAGAATACTTCTTCATTCTCTTGACTTTCACCAGCTTCGTCCATACCAGCAAAAATAGAATCATCGAACTCTAAGCCTAAATCTCCATTAGTACCTGCACTGTCATCTAACCCAGACATATCAAAACTAGTTTCGTTAGTATCACCAGCAGCATTGTCCGAACCTTCTCCCATGCCTAAGGAATCTAAGGAAATATCTGAGAAATCAAAGTCTTCCAAACCTTCTCCTTCTACAACTATTGTATTGGCTACTTCTTCCTCTAAGTCCTTTTTCTTTTTATCTTTCTTTTTCTTTTCCTTCTTTTCCTTCTTTTCTTTCTTATCTTTTTT
>JAFOCU010000398.1 GCA_017381055.1 Lachnospiraceae bacterium | reverse complement strand
TTTAAAGTAAGGGTCTTCGTACATTTGAGGAGTACTTTGGCCTCTGTTACCTGCGCGGATAATTACAAATTTTACACCAGAGTTTTTTACTTTTGTCCAATCAATAGGTTTTTTACCTTGAGAATTCCATTTTGAAATATCGATTCCTTTAACTACACAAGCGTATTCGCTTACTGGAGCTTCAGTTGGTTTCTCAGCTGGCTTAGTAGTTGGTTCCTCGTAGACTGGTTGTTTCTTTTGAGTTTCCGCAGTAGCCTCTTCCTCAGCACTACCAATATCCATATCCTCAACAGCGATTGTTGGAGGTGGAGTAGTGGTTTCCTCGGTAGTTGTCTCTTCAGTGGTTTCTTCGGTAGTTGTCTCCGTCGTAGTATTTTCAGTAGTAACCATAGTAGTCTCTTCTTCCGTAGTAGAAACATACTCAGTAGTAGGTACTGTAGTAGGTTCAGGCTCTTTTGTAATAACAGAGATAAGTGCTATAGAACCAACTGTTGTAGCAGCTAAACCTGTAACTACTGAAGCGCCTATGGCTACATAGGAAGCAGTTGTTCCTGCTGTATAGAAGGAAACAATGCTACTCTTCATTTTAAGTAGAAAATTAATAAATTTCATTTTTTTACCTCAGTTCTAAAATAATGTGATAATATTATACGATGTAAAGCTTGTAATTTCAACAAATATAGGGATTATTTTCCATAAAAAAATATTTTCCGACAATGGTATGTAAGTGTTGAATATTTAAAAAAAATGTGGTACAATTTGTTTAATTGTAAAGGGCAACCTTTTTTTTGGTATTGCTTTGAGTCAAATTATAAAAATAATATAAAGAAAAGAAAGAGGAATCGATTATGAGAACATGCGGTGTTTTATTACCAGTATCAAGCCTCCCATCAGAGTTCGGAATTGGATGTTTTGATGAAGAAGCTTATGCATTTATAGACGCATTAAAGGAGGCAGGCCAGAAGTATTGGCAGGTTCTTCCATTTGGTCATACAAGCTATGGTGATTCACCATACCAGTCATTCTCAACATTTGCTGGTAATCCATACTTTGTATCGCTTAAGGAGTTTGTTAAGAAGGGATACATAACAGAGGAAGATTGTAGAGCAGCTGAGATGGAAGGTCATCCAGAGTATGTAGATTATGAGCGTGTATATAACGGTAGATACGCTATATTAAAAAAGGCATTTGAGAATAGTAATATTGCAAAGGATGCTGATTACAAGAAGTTCCTTAAGGAGAACGAGGCATGGCTTGTTGATTATGCTTTGTTTATGGCTGTTAAGGCAGCTAACGATGGCAAGAGCTTTATTGAGTGGGACGAGGATATTAGACTTAGAAAGCCAGCTGCAGTAGAGAAGTGTCTTAAGGAGTACAAGGAGACAATCGACTTATATTGCTTTATTCAGTATGAGTTCTTTAAGCAGTGGGAAGCTCTTAGAAAATATGCTAATGATAATGGTATCGAAATCGTTGGAGATATTCCAATCTATGTTGCTTACGATAGCGCAGATGTTTGGACAAATCCAGAGTTATTCGTATTAGATAAGGATCTTAAGCCTATTAAGGTAGCAGGATGTCCACCAGATGCATTTAGTGAGGATGGACAGCTTTGGGGTAACCCATTATATAAGTGGGATTATCATAAGAAGACAGGTTATAAGTGGTGGAAGGATAGAATGGCTGCTTGTAACAAGTTATATGATATGGTTCGTATTGACCACTTCAGAGGATTTGATGAGTATTATGCTATTCCATTCGGTGATCCAACAGCTAAGAATGGTAAGTGGGAGCAGGGTCCAGGCTTCGATTTATTCAAGGCACTTAATGAAGCATTAGGTGAGATGAATAT
>JAFOCU010000397.1 GCA_017381055.1 Lachnospiraceae bacterium | reverse complement strand
TAGAACAAAGCGGACAAGTCCGCATCACCTCCCTAAATCCCTCTATCTAGAGGGACTTGTTCCGCTTTGGCGCGAAACGCATGTCACGAAGTGACTATCTACCATATGCGTTTCTGCGCATCTCCGCGGAGCGTTTTTTGTTGTATAGGAAAGTTTTTTTAGAGAACTTTCCTATACAACAAAAAAAGAAGTGCTGATATATCAACACTTCTTTTTTCTTATGTCATTCTGGCAATGCCGGCGACCGGAATCGAACCGGTACGGGAGATTAGTCCCGCAGGATTTTAAGTCCTGTGCGTCTGCCAGTTCCGCCACGCCGGCATAATGGGCAGTGGTGGATTCGAACCACCGAAGCAAGTTGCAGCAGATTTACAGTCTGTCCCCTTTGGCCACTCGGGAAACTACCCATAATAGATATGAAAGCGATCAGATGCGGATATAATCGTTTTTTCGAGCTCGCTCGATAAAAAATGATTATGTACGCAGATGAGCATTTGCAAAGCAAATGATAGCGAAAAATCGAAGATTTTGAGCTACCCGCTTTATTTCCTAGTAAATAATAGCATAGGTTTCTAAATTACGCAAGCTATTATTTACTAGTTTTATTATTATTTTTATGTTATTCAACTACTCTTCTAAAGATTGCTGCTGACTTAGCTGGCATCTCTACATCAAGCGTTCCATTTGTTATATTTACCCTTACACTACCTGCATTATATGATTCTTCGCATGTAAGCATAATTCTTTCAACTACGTCCTCTGAATGAATTCCTGTCTGTGTTACTCTCATTCTGGCTCTTCTTGGCACATTATCATTGTTGATAACTGTAACAAGTATATTATCAAGACAGAAACGACCATAACCAAACAAGTTGTACTCCTCAAGAAGGGCTACAAACGAACCGCGCTTTAAGGCTATATTATTCTTATGAATAGAAATAATATCTCTATGGAACTCTAAAAGTTCTAGGTCTTCTCTTCCCCAAGGATATGTTCTTCTATTATCAGGGTCTGTCCAACCACATAAACCAGCCTCATCACCATAATATAATGTAGGTGCACCTGGCCATGTCATCTGCATTACTACAGCTTCCTTCATAACAGCCTTGCTTACTCCATGATTAGCCGCCTCTGGTCCTAATGAAGCTGTACGACCAACAGTTTCATTTGTTCTAGTTAAAAATCTTGAATGATCATGATTAGACAACTGGTTCATAGCAACAAGTACTGATGGCATAAGCATCTTACCCATATGGTACTTAAGAGCATTTAACATACCTGTTGAATCACCCTTCATATGTTCTCTTCGCTCATCGCTATGCTTCTGCATACCTGTTAAAAACCATGTAATAGGCTCCATGAACGCATCATAGTTCATAACTGTATCCCACTGATCACCCTGTAACCAGCTCTCTGGATTTCCGTAGTGCTCTGCAAGAATAATCGCATTAGGATTTGCTTCCTTTACAGCAGCTCTAAACTTTCTCCAAAATTCATGGTTATATTCCGGACTATGTCCTAAATCAGCAGCTACGTCAAGTCTCCATCCATCTACATTATAAGGTGGTGAAACCCACTTCTTAGCTACCTGTAAAATATATTCCTCAAGCTTTGGCGAACGCTCATAATTAAGCTTTGGTAATGTATCATGAGCCCACCATCCATCATATGATGTATTATAAGGCCATTTTTCTGGTCTATTCTCATGGAAGCGATAGAATGAATGATATGGACTATCCTCTGTTATAAATGCACCCTTATCATAGCCTTCCTGATTCTCATAAATGCGCTCTCTATCAAGCCATTTATTAAATGAACCACTATGGTTAAATACACCATCTATGATAACTCTAATTCCACGCTTATGTGCCTCTTCAACAAGCTTTGCAAATAATTCATTACTTGCCTCAAGGTTCTTCTTGTTTGTAACTCTATTAATATATCTTGTAGCGTTCTTATTATTACGGTCACCATCATGTAAGAGTTCACCTTCATCCTCAACAATCTTACCATAATGAGGATCAATATAATCATAGTCCTGAATATCGTACTTATGATTAGATGGTGAAACAAAAAGTGGGTTAAAGTAAATAACCTCTATTCCAAGCTTTTCTAAATAATCAAGCTTGTTCATAACACCCTGTAAGTCACCGCCATAGAACTCTCTAACACCCATAGTTGCAGGATATTTATACCAATCCTGAACCTCAGTTACATTATCATCAATATAAGAATATTCATTAGTAAGTACATTATTACTCTTATCACCATCACAGAATCTATCAACGAATATCTGATACATTACTGCACCCTTGGCCCAATCTGGTGTAGAGAAGCCTGGCATAATAGCAAATGCAAAATCATCGCTATGCTTATCAACTGCACCAAATCGATTATAGATACACATTTCAAAACCACTCTTTACCTTAAAGAAGTATCTAATCTTCTGATCAGTAAGATGAATCTTAATCTCATAAAAATCGAAATCACCAGTGCTCTCCGCTAATGTCATCTCACGCTCTGTTTCATAATCACAGAAAAGCACCTGGTCTACATCTGCAACTCCAGTTCTAAAACGAATAGTAACATCACTATGTGGTTCTGGCTCTGCTGGACTCACATACCACTCTGTACAATCACTATACAATAAAGCCTTATTTAATATAGGCTTCATACTATGAATATATATAAGTTTCTTTTCTGTTCTCGATAAACCTGATATAGAAAAAGGTAACATACTATGTCCTCCGTATTGTTCACAAAACTATGGTATTATTATACTCCATATATAACCATTTGTACACCTTTTTTGTTCGCTTACCACCGCTTTTATGCTTATTTTACAACGTTTTATGCTCATTATTGTGGCATGTCAACAAGTCATTAAACCACTTATGTGCAAGCACATGTGGTTTATGACCTTTTGACACTGGAATTATAAAAAAAAGAAGTGGCAAATTTGCCACTTCTTAGGAGAAGGTATTTGCGTCCGATTCAAAATCGAACAAAGTTTTTATGGGGTGTAGCAAAAACTATATATAATGTATTGGGGGGTTTTTACATAACGTAGTATAGCACTC
>JAFOCU010000396.1 GCA_017381055.1 Lachnospiraceae bacterium | reverse complement strand
CAGTTCGGCTATGCATCATTGTCTTGGTAGGCCATTACCCCACCAACTAACTAATGCACCGCAGACCCCTCCTAAAGTGATGCCATGAGCATCTTTAAATATAAAGAGATGCCTCTTCATATCCTATGAAGAAATAGATAAAAAATTTCTTGATTCGCTTAGCGATATTTTATAGGTGAATTTTAAAAGTAAATTCCGTATGCAAGACTAAATTCCATCACCTATTTAAAAATTGCTAAATTTTAAAAGTTTCTCTTTAAATGCTAGGGGACAGATGTTATAATGAACCTACATTTTTAATGGATTTAGGAATTTTAGGTATGGCAAACAAGCCTCTGAAAAAGTTGTTTTCAAGACTAAATTCCACAGGCTTAAGTGAGATTTTTATAAATTGTCTCTGGCTTGTATCTGTTAAGTGTAACGATTTATTTTTTTAACAACTTAGGTGACAAGGTCACATCGTCTGGGCAGACATATCTAAGTTGTAGGGCCTCGAGTATCTCGGGGCCCCATTTATTTAGAGCTAATTCATATGGTGTTTTACCATTAAGCTTTTGTCTAGGTGTTGCATTGATATGGTTTACAGCCTTTTTGATATCCCATTGGGAAAGTGTTTCAAAAACCGTTCCTTTAGGGATTATCATTCGAAGCATTGTATGAACGTTTTCAATTCCACCTTTTTGATTGCTACGCATAGGGTCACAATAGTATAGACTCATTCGTTGAATACCATTAACTCCAGTCTCGATATCTTCGGCTTTACCGAATTCACTTCCTCTATCAGTTAAACAGACTTCAAACACCGATAGAAAGTTGTAAGTACCTAAAGAGTGCTCTATTTGATCAATAGCTGCACGCACAGCACCAGTAGTACATCTATTTAAAAGCCTAGCTATAAAAAGTTCCATTTCAGGTATATAAAAGGTCAGGATACATTTATTAGATCCTTTTGCTGATATGACAGTATCCATTTCACAAAAATATGGAGGATTAAGTTCTTTAAAATCATTGTAGGTTCTGCCAATGAAAACTTCGCGATTAGTAATCCCTTCTTTTGTTCCTTTTCTAGGTTTGAATTTTGTCTTTCTTTTGAGGTCAATATTTCTTGAAAGAAGAACACCTTTATCAATGTAATTGTATAGGGTAGTAACACTTATTCCTAGCTCAGGATGGTTTGTTAAGATATGATATGGTGATTGTCCCTGATTAACTAAAGGCGTAACTACTGCATCAAGAGCTCTAGCTTCTCGTTTGTTAAGGTTAATCCCCTCACGGGAACTAGATAGTTTTTCTAAGTACTTTCTGTGAGCAAAATGTGCATCATAGGAATATTTGTGAGGAATGGTGCATTTGCTTAGTGACTTTTCACAACCATTACATACAAATGGAGCTTTGTCTAATCTACGACATTGTTCTTTTTCAAAATGTTTGCATACTTGATTACATTTGAAGCAAGAACGACACTTCTGGTCGCAAATGAAGAGTTTTTCGCATACATTTGTCTTCTTGCATCTAAAACGATGAATACAGAAGTTATGTGGGTTATTAAAACTACCCTTATTCCATGTATTTGTTGTTCTGTGTAGCTTAACTTCTTTTGAAATAGTAGTCGGGTCTTTACAAAGAAACTTAGCAATGTCTTTAAATGACTTACCTTCATTAAGTGATTTTTCTATGTATCGTCTATCTTCAAGTGTAAGGTGTTTCTGATTTCCTGGTATTAATTTTGACATATATAGCCTCCTTCTGATGAAGCCAGAGACTATAATACAATACTAGATATGTGAGATGTGTTAAAGATTAAATTCTACCTATTCAAGATTAAATTCCACTTATGTTTGAGAGAGTAGAATTTAAAATTTTAATTTACGCATTATCTTTTTTTATTGCCTTTTTATTGTAATTCTCAAATTATATGCTATAATATAATTTGATAATTACAATAAAAAGGCAATCGCCACAGAGTGGTTGACCTCAAATGTTAAGGAAGACTTTCTCTATCTCGGTCAAAGTATAGGGAAGGTCTTCACTACTTTAGTGACAAATAAATAAAATATTATGTAACAGTGGTTATAAAAGTAAGGCAGAACCGATTGGTTCTGCCTTTGCTTTATGTTTCGTTATTAGATAAATATAAGCCTAAGTTTATGAATTTTCACCGTCTTCAGATGTAGCACCTTCTGTAGGAGTTGTGCTTTCTTCTGGTGTTGAAGACTCTGATTCACTTGGAGCAGTGGTTGTAGTCTCTTCAGGAGTAGTCTTTTCAGGAGTAGTCTCTTCAGGAGTTGTATCTTCCTCAGTAGTAGTCTCTTCAGGAGTTGTAGTTTCCTGCTTAGAAGATGTTTCTTCCTTAGAAGATGTCTCGTCACCCTGAACTGTCACTGCGATATCTACCTGTGCCTTACTTCCAATAGCATCTATTACATAGAATGTAAGGTTATAAGTTCCTGCCTTACTGAAATCGTAAGAACCGCTAACTAAAATCTTATCTGATATATCATTACCACATGTATCTTTTGCTGAGAAATAATTTGCTTTAACTGCATCAATAGTTGTACCTGGCTTGATTGTAATAGTCTTAGTGCTAGGATGTGTAATACTTGCTGATTGTAACTTCCATGGATTTGCTGGATCTGGATCTGTAGGATCCCAGTTTTTATATGGGCTATCAGCAGGTATCTTGATTGTATCTGGCTTACCAAGTGGTCCTGGGTTAGAAGCGTCATCATAAATTGTTACTAATGTTCCGATAGGACAGTGGTCCATAAGCCACTTAGAATCAGCAACTGTCATTCTTACGCAACCAAGAGAAGCTGCAGTACCGAGCTTGTTGAATTCTTCCCACTCAAGATCATCCTTTGCCTGTGAGTAATATGGAACTGAGTGGAAGAGGATTGAACCAACGATTCTATATGCATACTGGCTGTATGTTCCGTCTACCATCTTACGCCATTTGTACTCGTTAATAGTCTGATATGAACCTAATGGTGTATCGCCTAGGTTTTTACCACATGAAACTGTAATAGCCTTTACAGGAATTGTGAAGGCTCCTGAATCATCCTTGCCATATACTGTAATACAGTTAGCAGCTCTATTTACCTTAATCATATAAGGAAGAGTGCCTGGATCAACAGGTGGCTCTGTTGTCTTTTCTTCAGTTGATTCATTCTCATCACCACATGATTCGTCTTCGCTTGAGTACTGTGGAAGTGTCTGCGAATTTGAGTCTGTAGATACGTCCGCAAACTTGTTGCTTGTTTCTTGTGCTGTGGCGTTTGCTTCACCTCTATTTGCACCAGAGCCATTGCCACTGATTGCGACAGCTACTACTGTGAATACAAGAAAGACTGCCATCGTAACTGATGTTGTAATAGTTACTAACGCTTTATTGTGCGTAAAAAATTCCTTTAATTTATTCATATTTTACT
>JAFOCU010000395.1 GCA_017381055.1 Lachnospiraceae bacterium | reverse complement strand
CTTATAAATATCCAACCACACATAGTGGTTGGATATCTTATGTTAGCTTTATTTATTTTTTCTTCTTTGTAGCTACCTTCTTAGGTGCTACTACCTTCTTTGGCTCTTCTACCTTCTTTGGTGCCTCTACCTTCTTTGGCTCTTCCACCTTCTTTGGTGTCTCTACCTTCTTTGGCTCTTCCACCTTCTTTGGTGCCTCTACCTTCTTTGGTGCCTCTACCTTCTTTGGTGCCTCCACCTTCTTTGGCTCTTCCACCTTCTTTGGTGCCTCTACCTTCTTTGGTGTCTCTACCTTCTTTGGCTCTTCCACCTTCTTTGGTTCTTCTACCTTCTTTGGTGCCTCTACCTTCTTTGGCGCCGCTACTTTCTTTGGTGCTTCTGCCTTCTTTGGTGCTTCTGCCTTCTTTGGTGCTTCTGCCTTCTTTGGCGCTGCTGCCTTCTTTGGCGCTGCTGCCTTCTTTGGCTTCTCTTCTACTTCTGTATACTTAAAGATTGCAATTGAAAGTGGTGCTAACTGAATTGTTATAGAGTCTGGTCTACCATCCCACTTAACCTTCTTAGTAACCTTCATTCTTGGATTTGTCAAACCATTTCCACCAAACTTCACATCATCACTGTTAAGGATTTCCTTATACTTACCCTTAGCTACGCCAATTGTAAACTCTTCGTGATGAATTGTATCAAAGTTACATACAACTAATATCTCATCACCCTTTTTCTTTCCTCTTCTAACGAAAGAAACTGTGCTCTCCTCCGGATTATTACAATTCATCCATTCAAATCCATGAGGTATATCATCTTGCTCATAAAGGGCTGGCTCTGATGTATAAAGCTTATTTAATGCCTTAACAAAATCAGCTACCTGCTTATGCTTTGGATCATCTAAGCTTGGCCAATCAAGCTCTCTTGTCTCGCTCCACTCTCTATAACTAGCAAATTCTTGTCCCATAAACAATAATTTCTTTCCTGGGTGAGTCATCATATATCCATATGCTGCTCTTAAGTTGGCAAACTTAAGCTTATCATTATCACCAGGCATCTTACTTATCATAGAATTCTTACCATGTACTACCTCATCATGAGAGAATACAAGCATATAATCCTCGCTATACTGATATAACATACTAAATGTAAGCTGGTTATAATTATTCTTTCTAAAGTATGGATCGCATCTCATAAAGCTTGTGAAATCGTTCATCCATCCCATATTCCACTTAAAGTCAAAGCCTAAACCATCATGCTCTACATCACCAGTAACTGCTGTCCAAGCTGTAGACTCTTCTGCGATAAGTAATGTTCCCTTGCACTGTTCCTTCATCTGTGAATTGAGATGCTTTAAGAACTCAACAGCCTCAAGATTCTCCTTGCCGCCATACATATTAGCAACCCACTCACCTGCATTTCTACCATAGTCAAGATAAAGCATTGATGCAACTGCATCCATTCTTATACCATCCGCATGATATTCTTTTGCCCAGAACATAGCATTTGCAATAAGGAAGTTAGAAACCTCTGGTCTTCCATAATTGTAAATGAGTGTTCCCCAATGTGGATGTGTTCCCTGTCTTGGATCTGCATGCTCGTAAAGACATGTTCCATCAAAATTAGCAAGTCCAAAAGTATCTCTTGGGAAATGTGCTGGAACCCAATCAAGGATAACTCCAATATCCTTACTATGCATATAGTTCATAAAATACATAAAGTCTTCAGGTGTACCATATCTTGCAGTTGGTGCATAATATCCTGTAACCTGATAGCCCCATGAAGCGTCAAATGGATGCTCCATAACTGGCATAAGCTCAATATGTGTATATCCCATTTCTTTAACATAATCAGCTAAAATAGGTGCTAACTCTCTATAGTTATAAAAAGTGTTTGCGCTATCTGCCTCATACTGAGAACCATCTTCATTTGTGATAATCTCAGGCGCTGGCTTCTTCCAAGATCCTAAATGCACCTCGTATACTGATAAAGCCATCTCTGAAGGATTAATCTTCTCACGTTTCTTAAGCCACTGATTATCACTCCATCTAAAGCCTTCTATATCATATGTAACAGATGCTGTCTCTGGACGATTCTGTGAAGCAAATCCATATGGATCTGACTTTAAGATATTCTGTCCATTACACATCTTAATCTCAAACTTGTAGAGTTCGCCACCATTTAAACCTGGAACAAATGTAGTAAATACTCCTGTATCTTCTACTCTATCCATCATATTTCGGCGACCATCCCACATATTAAAATCACCAACAACACTTACTCTAACTGCATTAGGTGCCCAAACTGCAAATGTGTAGCCTTTCACACCATCAATATTAGCTGGATGTGCTCCTAAATATTTATACACTTCATAATTGATACCAGCATTAAATTTCTTAAGCTGAGCAATCGGAATATTTGGTGTAAACTGATATGCATCATAATACTCATAAGATGTTCCATCTGCATAATTTGCAACAATCTTATATGCACCTTTACCCTTCTTAGAAAGTAAAACTGCGTAGTATCCACCTTCTTCTACTTCCTCCATCTGATGTAAGCTCTTTTCACCATCAAATTTTACAAAAGCTTCTACAGCATCAGGAACAAGTGCCTGTATGAGATAACCTTCTTTAACCTCTTTTGCACCTAATACTATCTTCGGATTATCGATATCTGCATACAATACACCTTCGATATTTCTCCAGTCCATTAATTTATACAATTTATCCTTCATAACAACATCCTTTCTGCACATTAATCTCTATATATAAATGTACCATAAAAACATCAAAATGTCTATTAAAGTCTGACAATATAATCGTGTATTTTTTCTTGACATTTTTTTTATTCCTTAGTAAACTAATTAGGATGTTTGCATTTTGTCCGCACAAAGTCTATATGTAAACAATCTGGGTTTTCATTTGGTCGTTAACGAATGAAGACAACATGATTTCCTACTCTCTCATGGAAGTCATATAAGGAAATCGTATGTTTTATGAACTACGATGTAACTAAAAAACAGATTATACATTTTGTGGAGGTAATTGAAATGGCTAATATTAAGTCAGCAAAGAAGAGAATTGAAGTTGCAAAGGTTAGAACAGAGAGAAATAAGGCTATCAAGTCTAAGGTTAAGACAGCTGTAAAGAAGGTAGACGCTGCTATCGCTAACAACGATAAGGCTGCTGCTGCTGAGGCATTAAAGCTTGCTACAAAGACAATTGATATGGCTACATCAAAGGGTGTATTCCACAAGAATACAGCTTCAAGAAAGGTTTCTCGTTTAGCTGCTTCAGTTAACAAGATGGCTTAAGCTTAAACCAAGCAAGAACCAAATCGTTGTTGTGTAACAACTGCGATTAAACCAGATCAAAGTTTTTCGAAACTTTGATCAAATATAAGAAGGAACAAGTCTTATACTTGTTCCTTTTTATTTTTTGTTATTTCACTAATTTGTTCAAGAGTACTACTTCTCTTCTTCCAACATTTTTATGTTTCCATAAATTCTCTAGATTAAGAATACTTAATAAGTATCATCTCAACTCCAGCCTTCTCATCCATTCTGCCGTTCTTAATATCATTTTCAATATTCACACAATCCTTTAATGCTTTTATAAGCACTTTTCCACTAAAGCCACCTCTAAGCTGTCTTAAAATCTTTCCCACTATAAATGGTTGCACTGCTGCCTTACTAGCTATCGTGCCATTATCAGCACCTTGCTCACTTAATTCACACACCTGAAGCATTATGTTAAACTGTCTTGCTAGCATAAATAATATTCTCATCGGTGGCTCCTTCATAGCAATCAAATCATAATAAAGTGCGAGCGCCTTCTTTCTATCCTTTCCTGCCATTGCATCAATCATATCAAATATTCTAGATGAAATCTGAACCGAACAAACCTTATTGATATCCTCTGCTTCTATAACTTCCTTATCTAAACAATAACAAATTAGTTTCTCCAATTCTTTAGATATATTCTCCATATCAGTTCCAACATTTTTCAAAAACAATTCTGCATCAGGCTTACTTATTCTCTTTCCATTTTCCTTAAGAATTCCCTCTATCCAACGCTCCAATGTAGCTTGATTTTGCTCTGACATCTCCGAAACATAACCAATGTCTTTAACTTTCTTAAAAAGCTTACTTCTCTTATCTATCTCACTTTCTATAAACACAAGACATGTACTCTCGGGAACATTCTCTATATACTCGTTGATATCCTCATTAGCAGATTTAAAAAAGCCACTATGTTCCATTATCACAAGTCGTCTATCAGCAAAAAAAGGAAGTGTCTCCGCTATACCGATAATCTCCTTTGCATTACAATCTTTCCCCTCAAAATAAGAGAAATTCATAGTATCATCACCACATATAGCATTCTTCAACTTATCTTTATACTGTTTTTTCAAATATTCTTCTGTGCCATATAACAGATATATTTTTTCGTATGTATTATTTTTTATGTCTTCACTAATTTTTCTCATATTTCACTTCCATATTTATTGAATTTATTATCTTACACATTCATATTAATTATTTGTTTTATGATATAAATAGTACCTTTTTATAGACTGTCAGTCAAGCTATAAAAACAATTCTTTCAGCTGATTATTCAATGCTTTTGTGTTAATAGGTCTTTTACTCGTTTCATAGGTTACAAACAAATTTACCCCTATAAATATCCCATTTCTTTCATAAGTACTTATTTTAAATAACATTTTATTTACATACTCTTCATCATCCATCATACCAAAATGTTCTAAATACACTTCTTTTCGTTCCGGCATCTTAAGTATTGTAAAATCTGGATATACAGTAATACCATCATCTAACATAAGTGGATATTCATATCTGTACGGAATACCCATCATATATAATTTATCAGCTATAATCTTTTCTGATTTAGATCTTACCAATTCACCTCTCTCAGTAATAATTTCTTTTTCTACCAATTGACTTTTTCCATTATATTCTACTAAACTCCACCTTTTTATATATTCTTCGTCAGAAATTATATCAATATTAATTAACTCTCGTCGCTTTGGATGCGTTTTGTTATACAACGCTTTAAGATCTGTGGTCTTATACTTTCTAAGAAATCCTTTTATTGACTTTATACGTTCCTGGGCTTTTTTTATTACACGTGCATCATAATCTCTTTGCGCAATCTTTCTTACAATTTCTATCTCACTCTTCTTAATATATCGTCCTTTGTCTTTTACAGCACTTGTTTTGTCCTTTAAGTAATAGTCTACTCGATTTTTCTTATGAGCAATTCGCAAATAACTATCTTCCATTAAATTATCTCTTTCCTCATATCTCTTGCAAGCACTTATTAACACTTTTTCCAACTCAACAAGTTCATTATTAAGCATATTTTCTATTTTTTTCATACCGTTCCTCCGTTCTTGATCTTAGGTGGGCATAAAGTTTTCTTGTTTATTCCTACCTAGTTTTCTATTTTTGTTTTACGTAGGCATTGTTTTTATTGTCTTTCGCCCACCTAGCTTGCTTTTTTCATTCCTAGTAGGCTTTGACCTAATTTCCTTTCGCCCACCTAGCTTACTTTTTCCGTTCCCGGTAGGTTTTGACCTAATTTCCTTTCGCCCACCTAGCTTACTTTTTCCGTTCCCGGTAGGTTTTGCTCTTACTTCCTCGTGGCCCTTTTTCGCTCCTACCGAGCTTTTATCACTTTTTCTTCTTTACTCAGTTATATACCCCCTAACACATATCCTTCCTTCTTCCTCATACACTTCGATTTGCCCACATTCATAAGTCACCCACACATCACTGCCAACTTTATCTAAACGTTCTAACACCTCATCCGCTGGATGCCCATATGAATTATCCTTACCACAAGAAATTACTGAAACTCTTGGTTTAAGTAATTCTATAAATTCCTCTGAATTTGAATTACCCGATCCATGATGGGCCACATCATAAATCACAAGCTTATCCCGCAAATCAAACTTCTCTAAAAAGCAAACCAAATCGTGTTCAGTCTTCTTGCCTATATCACCTGTAAACACAGCTACAAGAGACTTATACTCTGCAACCATCACTAACGAATTTTCATTTATATCTGTCGTATTACTTCTTCCTTGAATCTCAGTCTGAATCTCAACTTGACTTGCATAAGTATCATAAGATGCATCACCAGCTACACACGGATTTATACAGCTTAACTTTAACTCCCCATCTCGAATCATATCCCCCGATTTCATATGCAAAACCTTAATTCCTTGTGCTTTCGCCATAGCTTCTAATTCAAGATATTTCTCTTCTCTCGCTTCCTTAGAAATATCTGGCAATACAAGATTATCTATCGCAATATTCCCACGAACAATCAATTCTTCTATCCCCGATATATGATCCGTATCACAATGAGTAACAAATACATATTCAAGCTTGTCAACCTGTCTTGCTTCTAGAAAACTCTCTAACTTATATTCACCTATATTTTTTTCATCCGAACTTCCACCATCGATAAGATAGTCATTGCCATTCTCACTTTTTATATAAATAGATGCGCCTTGTCCCACATCTAAAAAGCAAATAGAAAAACTATCATATTTACTTCTAAAAACAATAATAAAAAAAATGCTCATCATACATAGAACAGTAAATATTTTAATGCTATTCCCTTTCACCTTAGCTTTCCTCAAACTCCATCCTGTTTTATCCAACAACACAAACAAACACACCACTAATATTATGTAACATAAAGCAACTTCCTTTAAAGAAAGTTTTCCAGTCACAACAGACGCATATGGAAGAGTTACAATCCACTGGCTTAACCAAGTAAAAAATCTAAGAATATATACTGCCGCGCCTATAAGAAAAATCCCACCAGTCGGAAAACATATAGCAACTAACATTCCAAGCAATGTCATAACCAAAACCACACTAACTAGTGGCACTACAATTATATTTACAAAAAAGGAATATGTTGAATATCTAAAAAAAAGATAACAATTAAGAGGCATAAGAGTTATGCTTAAAACCATATTAAAAACAAGCATTTTTATACTAGCAGCAATAAACTTTTTAACCCACACAATTTGCTGATTTCCAATCTTGTTCTTGCCATCATTCTTGTCCACTTCCATTTTATTATATATATCAGTGTTTAAATGCAAAACTCTACATTTTTCAAAAAACTCCATCACAATCGGCGCACACACACTTACTGCAATCATTGCCGCAAAAGACAACTGAAATGAAGCATTTACCAAATAATATGGATTATCAATCAGCAAAACTATTGCAGCTAAACTTAATGCCGACAACATATCATATTTTCTTCCAGACAAATCTGCAATCATATGAACAATAAACATAATAACTGCTCTTGTTGCCGATATAGGATTTCCAATAAATACTAAAAAGAGAGACATTATTCCCATAGAAATAGTTGCGGAAGATATATACCTCATTCTTTTTCTAAGTAGCTTATAAACGCCCATCCCAATTAATGAAATGTGCAATCCCGAAATCGCCATAATATGGCTAATTCCGCTTAAGCTATATATTTCTTTAATTTCTTTATCCACCTCTTCACTATCACCTAGAACCATCGCAGCTAAAATACCATATTCTTCTTCAGTTGTGATACTCTTTAGAATACTTCTAAGTTTTACCTTCAAATTAGATAACAGTCCCTTCGCCGTTAAGGTATTTCTCCTATTGCCACCAGTACTTGTAAATATAGTTTCTACAGCCATATAGCCATTCTCTGATTCCACAAAAATATCATCCGCACTTATTTTTAGTATTACTCCCTTTGATCGTAATGTCGTGTACTCATCATAATTACCATAATTTCTTGCTGTTTTCATAGGAACTATATCACCATTTACACGAATATTTTTCCCGTATAGAAATGAATATATCCTATCTTCCTCACCTTCTAACAAATTACCTTTTGCATACACATATACAAATCCATCTTCAACTTTTATTGTTATCGTATAACCATATGTATTGCTCTTAATATCAACAACAGCACCCCCAAGCATTTGCACATATTCTGTTTGTTCACCATACTGTAACTTATCATATTTATCGTAAATCTTATTTACATAACTACCTCTTAATCCCCCAACTACAAGCATAGCAAGACAAATGCCTAATATAACCAATTCATATTTTGACACAACAAATAAACCACGAGCATAACCCATAGCAAAAATCAAAACACTTATCACCAACAAAATACTTATTAATAACAAAACATCCCCTGAATATCCCAAAAAAATAGAAATCATCTCTCCCATAATCAAAGCTAAACTCATCAAAATTAAAGGCCTTTTAAAAATAATAACGCCCCCTATTCAGTGCAAATATAGTCTTTGATCTTTTCAAATGCCGCTTCCTTAATTCCAGATATATTCATAATATCTTTTATATCATTAAAAGCACCATTCTTTTCTCTATAAGCTATAATACTTAACGCTCTACTTTCCCCAATACCAGGTAACTGCATAAGTTCTTCCTTTGAAGCAGCATTAATATTAATAAGTTTTGCCCCAGTCTCACTTTCAGTTTGACTAACAAACGGTTTCGCTGTCGCAGCTTCCTCTTTTGATAACACTTGAAGCTTTTGTCCATCAAAAACAACTGACGCGAGATTAAGATAACTCTCATCCGCCTCAGGTAAAAATCCTCCTGCTAATTGTACAACTTCATATATTCGCGCACCCTCTGCTATATGATACACACCTGGATTAGCCACATAGCCAGTTATATGAACACATATATATTTTCTTGTATCCTCCAAATTACCACTTGAATTTCCTAAACCGTTAGCATTAGTTTCAAAACTCTCATCTATACCATCGTTACTTACATTCCCTTCAAAACCATTACCATCAGCTCCTTGACCACTAGAATTCCCACTAACTTCTTCAATAAATATTTCAGAATCCTCATTTTCTCTTCCACAACTATATAAAAAACCTGAAATCACTATTAGAATTAAGATAATTAGAAACTTAATTATTGTTAAAATACGATTATTCTTATTTTTTTGCATAAAAATATAACCCTTTGATTACACTGAATCTACACGTATCACAAAGGATTATATAAACGAATCATATCTTGATTATACTACAAACATTTTGGTTTTCAACTTGTTTTTTAACCTCAACCAAATATTGCTTATACTATCCAAAATATAAAGAGCTAGAAACAAGCCCACCTATCCATTCATTAGATTTCACATCTAACTATGAATATAGGTTCATTTCTAACTCTTAATTTATTTCATATTTAATTAATCATTTAATATAGCTGTTCCGATACCCTTATTTGTAAAGATTTCAAGAAGTAAGCAATGTAAAATACGACCATCAAGAATATGCACCTTTGATACTCCATTCTTAATAGCATCAATACAGTTATTAATCTTAGGAAGCATACCGCCACCTACTGTACCTCCTGCAAGAAGCTCCTTTGCTGCACTTATTGTAAGCTCTGAAATAAGTGTTGATGGATCTTCTGGATCTCTGTATACACCCTTAATATCTGTTAAGAATGCAAGTTTCTCAGCCTGAACTGCTCTAGCGATAGCACATGCTGCATCATCTGCATTAATATTATATGAATGATAATCTACACCAAGACCAATAGGGCTGATGATTGGAAGATAATCATTTTCAATTAAGTCATATAAAATCTTTGGATCAACCTTTTCTACTTCACCTACATAACCGATATCCTCACCG
>JAFOCU010000394.1 GCA_017381055.1 Lachnospiraceae bacterium | reverse complement strand
CTAATACTACTAAATGGAGCATACTGAATCTTTAATTCTTTACCTGTGTAGTAAGCAACAACAGCTGTACCATTATTTAATGCAGCAACAGCAACATCTGCACTTGCTTCATTACCAGAAGAAATTACTCTTACATTTTTGTAAGCATTACCTTTATCACCTACATAAGATGAACTTGTTGAATCAAAAACAGAACAAGCAACTCCGATTTTACCAGAATCTTGACTTCCTCCAATACCAGCAGTAAGTTTATTAAGATCTTGCAAGCCTAATCCAATATCATTTGCAGTAGAACCTACTGAACCTATACGGAATTTAACTTTGTCTAAACCATGATCATAATATGCAAGATATACATAAGAAGTTGATCCACTTACATAAGAAGCCATTGCTGGAACTTGGATTCTTTCTTCATCTGTTTTAAGTCCAGATCCATCATTATAACAAATATTTTCAATACGTCTTGCATTGTTTACATTTAGGTAATTAAAGTTCAAATCTTCACTACTTGATGTACTGTTTGAACCTGTTGCGCGTGAGAAGAACTGTAAGTTTGCAGCAATACCAGCTTTACCAGATGTATCAGGACACATTGCTACACCATAAGTCTGACCTTTTGAGTCAAATGTAAATGTATTAGATGTAAAGCCACCAAAGTTTGATCCCATACGAGTATGACTGAATACAGTTGAAGCAGAAACACTTGATGTGCCCTTTGCTACTCTATATTCGGTATTAGGAGAAATTGTTTTATTATTATCTTTAGCAGGTAAAGATGTACCACTTGTTATAATATATTCTCCAACAAGGTCTAGTGTTATATTACCTGTTTGATCTGTCCATGCACCAACAGCTTTTGTTAGAATTATTTTTAAATTTACATATCCATTTGAATCAACAGTAATATCACTCTCATCAAAAGAATACTTATAATAAGTTCCTCCTTTATAAGAAACCGTATTTCCCATTGTTACAGGACTAGAAGGTTTTGATGTTCCTCCATCCCAATAATAAATAGCTTTATAACCAAGAGAAGATTGAACATATATATCTACTTGTTTTTTAGTAACATCATACAATGTTGCTCCACCACTAACACTTCTTGCATTACCTGCCATGTTGTAGTAACCGATTCCGTTTTTGAAAGAGAAACCAATACGAGCGTTGTTTGCATCACCCGGGATATATGGGCCAACTTTCATGTGAACATATTTTGCAGAACTTCCTTCTGGTTGTGCTGCTACTTTAAAGTCCCAAACATCAAGAGCAATATCATCTGTAAGAACATTATTGTTTATACCGTTTGGTCTGCGGTTATAACCATTTGCATATTCTTTTCCTGTTGCATCTTTATCTGCAATATCACCTGTATATGTACCTTTTGCATTGTCCTTATTTATGTTATTTAATGCAGAAACTCCATTTACTGTAACTTCTAATGCTCCAGAAGAATGATCTTCTGTTATAGTCATATTAATTCCGTAAGTACCTTGTTTTACATCTGGATTATTATTTGTTGTACAAGTTACACCTGTAACAGGCTTGCCACCTAATGTAACAGAACAACTATTGCTCAAATTCCATCCGTAAACTGTAATATTTTCACCAACTCTTACAGGATATTTTCCTATAGAAGAACGTGCATAAACAGAAGGATTATTTCTATCATATTCACTTAATTCTGTCCAAATACTTGTTACATAAGGAACAACATCCATTCTGTAGTAGTTTGTAGTTCCTGTGTTGTAAGTTTTTCCGTTTATTTCTTGTGTTTTACCTACAGTTTGTGTTCCTGTTGATGAAGTTACAGTTGCACAACTATTAGATTTCCAGTCTGTTGCACCTACAGAGATAATTTGGTCTTTATCAGCTACATCAGTAAGAGCTTCTGTATCAATTACCATTTCATATTTTGCATAATGACCGTTTTGGCTTAATTCAATATCTTTTGCATAAAATGAAATTACACCTGTTGGTAAAGATGCATTCTTTGTCCATTCTCCACCAGAATATGTTCCTACAGTACCAGATTTACCAAATGCGTAAATTGTAATTGTACGCAAACGAACATTATCATAAACGATTCCTTCAAGTTTGATTTTTCCAGAAACTTTTGGATCTCTATCATTAACTCCAGAAACATTAGCAGCCTTAAATGTATCATTTGGTAAATCATTTTCTAGTTCAATATGTCCTTTGATAGTACCATCAATATAAACACTGTTATCTGTAGAACTATTCCAATAGAATGGAGTAATTTTTGGTTCTGGAACAACTGCATCTTCAGTTAAATTTGTTACAGGAATCTTTAACAATGCCCACTGACTGTTTGTTCCCTGTGTTGTTTCTTCTGTTCTATCCCAGAATGTAAGAGAAATATTTCCAGAAGTTATAGAATCAAGTAGGATTCCACCAAAGTTAGTAATTTCATCATAAAGTGAATATTCACCAACTCTGTTAACTTTGGCTAAAATATTATTTTTTGCTATCATCGCTGTAACAGCGCCAGTTTTCTTTGTTGCTGCTGCTAGATTTGCTGGATATTCAAGAATGTATCCAAGTTCTGTGTTTCCACCAACAAATTCTGGAATGATACAAAGACCGTCAATTACTTTGAATGCATTTGAATTAAGAGTTACTTCTGACTGAGCTTTGCCGCTATTTGGATTTAATGCTGAATAATAACTGAATTCACCAAAGGCTTTT
>JAFOCU010000393.1 GCA_017381055.1 Lachnospiraceae bacterium | reverse complement strand
ATATGTTTCATTGTCGTTGGTAAGACAGAATTATGCAGCTAGTATTGAAGAAGAGAAAAAGAAGCAAGAGGAAATGCAAAAGGAACTTAAGAATACTGAAAAGTATCTTAAGGAATTGGAAACACTCAAGGGCAATACTCAAGCATATATAAAAGAACTAGATGTAAGACTTAATCAGCTTACGGACAACATATATGAAATAGAAAGCCAGATTAGTGTGAAGAAGGGCGAAATAGAAGCAACAAAGCTTGACATTGAGAAGGCTAAGGAAGATATAAATTCTAGATATGAATCCATGAAACTTAGAATTCAGTATATGTATGAGAATGGTGAGAGCTCTTATATAGATATGATTTTAGGTTCGCAGAACATGAATGAATTATTTACTCGCGCAGAATATTTATCGAAGATTACAGCATACGATAGAGAACAGTTAGAGAAGCTTCAGTTGGCCAAGGAAGAATTGGACGCTAAGGAGGCGACACTCATTGCAGAGGAAGCTGAATTAGAAGGATTGCTTAATGAGGCTCAAGCGGAGCAGAATGCTACAGAGGATTTGATTGCGGCAAAGAGGGACGTAGTTGAAGGTTATGCAAGTGATATTAGTGATGCTGAAGCAGAGAAAAAGAATCTTTTAGAAGATATAGAGACTCAGAAGGCTATTATAGCAGAGCTTGAGGAAATTGAACGTAAAAGAAGAGAAGAAGCTTTGAAGAATCAGCTTAATCTTACATATGATGGTGGTAAGATGACATGGCCAGTGCCAGGTTATTCACGCATTTCATCATATTATGGTACAAGACCAGATCCATTTGGTTCGCCAACACAGGAGTTTCATAGTGGTATAGATATTCCGGCTCCAAGAGGTGTGAATATTATTAGTGCCTATGATGGAGAGGTTGCATGGTCATATTATAGCAACAGTGCAGGTAATTGGGTTGGAGTAGATCATGGTGATGGTATTTATACAGTATATATGCATATGTCTAAGCGATTAGTAAGTGAAGGAGACAAGGTTAAAAAGGGCGATGTATTAGGTCTTGTAGGTACAACAGGACGTTCTACAGGTAACCATCTTCATTTTGCAGTAAGACAGAATGGAAGTTATGTAGACCCATTAAAGTGGGTATCTCCATAGGATAATTTAGGGAGTTTTGGAAAGGAATATTAAATGGATAATAATTTTAATAATCCATGGGAAGAAGAAAAAAGTAATGACTCATGGGGACAGGAACAGAAGGTTAAGGATAATGCAAGTTTCATAAAGGGCATTGTAGTAGGCCTTACAGTAACACTTACATTTTTTATCATAGTTTTAGTGGCGAATATCCTTATAGGCAAGGATTACATTGAAACAGATGATAAACAGCAGATGCTTGAAAATGCTGGCTTTAATCCAGATGGATCATCTAAGAATGATAAAAATGATAAAAAAGATACTGTTGATTTAGATGAGGCATTTGACAAGGCAGAATACATTCAAGAGCTTATAGAAAAATATTTTTACTATGAGGATGATATAGCGAATATCGAGGAAGGTGTCTATGCTGGTATGCTAGCAGCATTAGGCGATCCATATTCAGTATATTATACTGAGGAAGCATTTGATGCTATGATGGAAAGTACTTCGGGAAGTTATTGTGGCATCGGTGTGGTAGTACAGCAGGCTGTAGATACTATGATTATCACAGTTGTAAATCCTTATAAGGGCTGCCCTGGATTTGAGGCAGGACTTCGCCCAGGAGATATAATATTAGGTGCAGATGATATAGATTTCACAGGTATGGATATCAATGAAGCTGTATCTTATATAAGAGGCGAGGAAGATACGAAGGTTACAATTCATGTACTTCGTGATGAAGAGGAATTATCTTTTGAAGTTACAAGAAAAGTTATAGATATACCAACTGTAACTTATGAATTATTAGACGGTAATGTGGCTTATATCAAGATAGAAAGTTTTGATGAAGTGACATATGATCAGTTTGATGAGGCTATGACTAAGGCTAAAAATGATAACTGTGTAGGCTATGTTTTTGATGTAAGAGATAATGGTGGCGGACTCTATGATATAGTTGTAGATATGCTTGATGATCTTTTGCCAGAAGGAAAGATAGTATATACAGAGGATAAGAAGGGTCATAGAGAAACTGAGTATTCAGATGAGGATTGTATATCATTGCCGATGGCAGTGCTTACTAATGGAAATAGTGCCAGTGCTTCTGAGATATTTGCAGGTGCTATACAGGATTACGGCGTAGGTAAGATTATAGGAACACAGTCTTTTGGTAAAGGTATAGTTCAGAGTGTTATTCCATTAGGTGATGGCACAGCTATTAAGCTTACAGTTTCTTCTTACTTTACACCAAATGGAAGAAATATTCACGGTGAGGGAATTACACCAGACCAGATAGTAGAGCTTCCAGAGGAAGAAGAAGCTTATGATAATGGATATATAAAGAGAGAATATGATACACAGCTTCAGGAAGCGGTTAAATATATTCTTGGTGAGTAAAAAATTGTATGTAATTAAATGCCCCGCGCTAATATGTTCTTATACATATTAGTGCGGGGATTGTTTATTTCTTAAGTATATCAATTGTATGTGCAGAAGCACCCATCATATCCATTCTCTCACAGGTTGCTAGATGATATTCTATAAAATGCTTAAAGCCTTCTTCGTCCAACTTATTTAAGTAAGGTCTGACATAGTTGGCAGCACCATCAGCTGCGACAACTTGAACTCTTGTAAGACCGACAGCTTTATTTAATTCGTCCATATCTTCTAGACGGACTGAGTGATAGATATCATCTTCCTTTGAAATACAATGAAAATCTTCAGTAAATCTTCCTTCTTCAACACATTTATTTATAGCGCCTTCTTGAATGGCGTGGAATATAATAGTGTAGTCGTTCATTATATAGGCTACGATTATGACACCGTCATCTTTTAAAACTCTTTTTGCTTCATTTAAGGCTTTTAATCTATCTTCGAATTTTCCTAAATGATACATTGGCCCAAATATCATAACAAGGTCAAAGGTCTTATCTTCAAATCTTTTAAGATTCATAGCGTTTCCCTTGTAGGCCTTTACGTTGCTACCTTTTTGCTTTAATATACCTAGATTGTAATTAACAAGCTCTACGGCTGTTACATCGTAGCCTTCGTTTGCTAATGCAACTGAGTAACGGCCTGTACCAGCACCTACATCGAGAATCTTTGGGTTTTCTTTCCCTTCGAGATACTTATGGATATATTTCATAGAGGTGATAAACTCAACCTGACCATGTCTAGAATTAAGACGTTTTTCTTCATTAAATTTATTATAAAATTTTTCAATAGGCGACATTTCTACCATAATTAAACTCCTTTTAGTACGGATATAATAACATATAGTAGTTTATCATAGCTTTGGGGAAAATGCCATAGAAAAACATTGCAAACAAACGTTTGTTCTGTTATAATATCAAGAAAAGTTGTTTTTGTTAATTAAGTTATATTTATTATTATAGATACAAATAATAAGAAGAAAGGGAGAGGCTTATGGACAAGTTTATATTACATTCAGAATACAAACCTACTGGTGATCAGCCAGAGGCTATTGATGCATTAGTGCAGGGTTTTAAGGAAGGTAATCAGTTTCAGACTTTGTTGGGTGTTACTGGTTCTGGTAAAACATTTACTATGGCTAATATAATTGAAAAGATAAATAAGCCTACTCT
>JAFOCU010000392.1 GCA_017381055.1 Lachnospiraceae bacterium | reverse complement strand
GGTGGTTTTAGTGGCCTTGTAGATAAGACAGATATTAAAGAAGAAAAGAAGCGCTCAAATGGATTTGAACATATTTATAATAAAGAAGATGAGCTCATTAACAAAGAAGCTATTCTTAGACAGTTGACTAGAAGACAGAAAAGAATAAAGAATAAAAAACTAAGCAGTATTGTGATGCTAGTAGTTGGTGTGCTTGGTATAATTGTATGGCGTCCTTTATTTATATTTGGAATTATCTTGCTTGCATTTGGTGCAAAAGGATTTTGGGATTGGTTTATTAATTCATCGAATATTCGCGGTATTAAATTAGCGAGAAAATTAGGGGTGGATTCTCTTTACCTGATGATAGAGCAATGTAAGAGAGATATAAAGGAATTGGAAGAACTCATTTATAATGAGGAAAGAGATGAAGAAGATAAGCTTAAATAAATAACAATATATAGAAATGGTATTAGAATAAAGCGGACAAGTCCGCTTTGCGAGCCAAGCATTTCCTATATGATAAGAAAATAGCCGAGAATTGGTTGAAGGAAATAACCTTTACCAACTCTAGGCTATATTTGTTTGAAAAATTATGATTTCGTTTAAGTTTGATATAAACGTCTAAATTCGCTTGGTGTCATATCATACTTCTTTTTAAATAATCTATTAAAGTATGATAGGTTGTCAAAACCAGACTCCATAGATATAGCAATAATTGATGATGAAGATGAAATAAGCAATCTTGAGGCCATAGTTAATCGATAGTTATTTAAATACTCAATAAATGAAACTTCCATATTGTTTTTAAAGAATTTCATAAAGTGAGATTGGCTAAAGTCACAAAGATTTGCCATATCTTCAATAGTAATATTATCTGCGTAATTGTTTTCAACATATTTAACGATAAGCTTCATTTTGTCCAAAGATTTTCTTTTCTTTGTAGGAGCGTTATCTTTTGGTAAATTTGTAAATATTACAAAGAACATTTGGAAAAGATAACTCTTAATAGCAAGCTGATATCCATGAGGGAAAGTTTTACATATTTCATCTGCATTGTCTATACAGCGAGCTATATCCTTGTAATAAGAACAAGATGAAGGGTTGAAAATTGTTGGATAATGTAAAGTTCTTTTTGTTAAAGAACTAAAAAAGTTTGTATAGCAGTAATCGTTGTGTTTATTTGCAATGACATCGGCACCGAAAATAATATTTTCATATTCCATAGACTCATTTGCTTTTTGTTCGATGGAGTGAAGCTGTCCTGGTACTATAAGGATAATATCACCGGCCTTAACATCGTGATACTCTAAGTCTAAGGAAATTGTACCTTGTCCCTTCTTGACATATATAATTTCATATTCGTTGTGCCAGTGAGTTGGCACGGAAGTAAAATCAAGAGGAATAGTACAAAGGTATGTAATATATGGGAAGGCTTCTTCGCCATGAGTTTTTTTCTCTTCGTAGTTTTCGTATTCAAGTATATTCATGTTAACATCCTTTCTTGATTTGTGACCAATAAGTTGATTGATAGGATTATATCAAATTAAAGCATATTGGTAGAACTATTTACAAAATTACAATAGTATTATATAATAGATTGAAATATGTGTAAGTATAAAAAAAACCATAAATATATCAAAAAAGTTAGAAACATATAAGAAAATTTATATTAGATTTTATAGATATGGAGGTATATATGAGCGAGAGACGATGGTGGAAGGAAGCGGTAATTTACCAGATATATCCAAGAAGTTTTAATGATAGTGATGGAGATGGTATCGGTGATATCAAGGGTGTAACAGAGAAACTTGATTATTTTAAATGGCTTGGTGTAGATGCATTATGGCTTAGCCCTGTATACAAGTCGCCAAATGATGATAATGGTTATGATATTTCGGATTATTATGATATTATGGATGAGTTTGGTACTATGGAGGATATGGAGAATCTTATCGCAGAAGCGAAGAAACGCGATATAAAGATTATTATGGATATGGTATTCAATCATACTTCAGATGAACATCCATGGTTTATTGAGTCGAGAAAGTCTAAGAATAATAAATATAGAGATTATTATGTGTGGAGAGATCCTGTAGATGGAAAGGAACCTAATGATATGGGTTCGGTGTTCTCAGGAAGTGCATGGCAGCTTGATGAAAAAACTGGACAGTACTTCTTACATTTGTTTAGTAAGAGACAGCCAGATTTGAACTGGGAAAATGCAAATGTTAGAAAAGAAGTTGCTAAGATAGTAGAGTTCTGGCTAGATAAGGGTGTAGAAGGATTTAGACTTGATGTTATCGAGAATATTGGAAAGATTCCTGACGAAAAGATAGTAGCAAACGGTCCTAAGTTACATGAGTATATTCATGAATTATATGAAAAGGGCTTTAATGCAAGAGGAACTGGTCAGGATGTTGTGACTATTGGTGAGTGTTGGTCAGCTGATATTGATATTGCTACAAAATATACAGCCCCTGAAAATGAAGAGTTATCTATGGTATTCCAGTTTGAACATATAGGACTTGATGAGGAAAAGGGTAAGTCTAAGTGGGATACAAAGCAGTTAGATTTACTAGAACTAAAGGATGTATTATTTAAGTGGCAGCTTAAGCATACTAAGGGTTGGAATACATTGTTCTGGGATAACCATGATTTACCTAGAATAGTTTCTCATTATGGTAATGATACAACTTATCGAGTAGAGAGCGCGAAGATGTTTGCGACACTTCTTCATGGAATGAAAGGCACACCATTTGTATACCAGGGTGAAGAAATAGGTATGACAAATATTAAGTTTGATGATATTTCAGATTATAGAGATATAGAAACTCTTAATATGTATAAGGAAAGAGTTGAACAGGGCTATGAGGTTTCAGATATTATGAAATCTATTTATATCAAGAGTCGTGATAATGGTAGAACACCTATGCAATGGACAAGTGGAAAGAACGGTGGTTTTACAACGGGAAATCCTTGGTTAGGTGTTAATCCGAATTATAGAGATATAAATGTAGAGAGCTCGCTAGCAGATGAAAATAGTGTTCTTCATCATTATAAGAAGCTTATTGAATTAAGAAAGAAAGAAAAAGCATTTGTTTATGGTGATGTTCAACCGATTTTAGTTGACGATAAGGAAATAGTAGCCTATTATAGAATATATGGTAAGGACAAGTTCTTGGTTATCTGTAATTTCTATGGAAGAGATAGAATTATTGAAGTAGATAATTTTGACGACCAAAACGTAAAAGTGACTGAAGTTATTAGCAATTATGAGAACTCAAGCTTAGAACTTTCAAAACTTAGACTTAGACCATATGAAAGCGTTATATATAAAATTGATAGTATTGTACAATAATTAGTCTAAAAATTACAAGCATTCTATCAAAAATAATATTATAATTTGCGTATGATGAGTTATTTTATTGGGGCTCATCTAGGAAAAAGGAACCTTTTAAACATTATATAAAATACTAAAGATGCATTGGAGAAGGTAGCATCTAAAAACAGGAGGTAATTATGTTAAAGGATTATTGTAACAAAATGTATGGTAGAGATTTAAGCGCATGCTCTAATGAAGAGATTTATGTTGCGCTTCTCGAGATGACAAAGGATCTCTCTAAGGACAGAGTATCTGCTGAAGGTAAGAAGAAGATTTACTATATCTCAGCTGAGTTCCTTATTGGTAAGCTTTTATCTAACAACTTAATTAACTTAGGCGTATTCGCTGATGTTAAGGCTGAGTTAGAAGCTGCTGGAAAGAGCATTTATGATATCGAAGAGATCGAGCCAGAACCATCACTTGGTAACGGTGGTCTTGGTAGACTTGCTGCTTGTTTCCTTGATTCAATGGCTAGCATTGGTATCAACGGTGACGGTATCGGTTTAAATTATCACTTCGGTCTTTTCAAGCAGGTATTTGAGAATAACTTCCAGAAGGAGACAAAGAATCCTTGGATCGAGAACTCAAGCTGGCTTACAAAGACTGATAAGACATACGAAGTTCAGTTCGGTGGCTTCTCAGTTAAGTCTGTACTTTACGATATAGATGTAACAGGTTATGAGAACAGAACAAATAAGCTTCATTTATTTGATATCGAGTCAATCGATGAGAGCCTTGTTTGGGGTGATGATATTCACTTCGATAAGACACAGATTGCTAAGAACCTTACATTATTCTTATATCCAGATGATTCAGATGAAGCTGGACATATGTTAAGAATTTATCAGCAGTACTTCATGGTATCATGTGGTGCTAGATTAATCCTTGATGAAGTTAAGGCTAAGGGTTGCAACCTTCATGATTTACATGAGTATGCTACAATCCAGATTAACGATACACATCCATCAATGGTTATCCCAGAGTTAATCAGACTTCTTACAGCAGAAGGCATCTCACAGGATGAGGCTATTGAGATCGTATCTAAGACTTGTGCATATACAAACCACACAATTCTTGCAGAGGCTCTTGAGAAGTGGCCAATCCACTACCTTGAGAGAATCGTTCCACAGCTCGTTCCAATCATCAGAGTATTAGATGAGAGAGTAAGAGCTAAGTATGATGATAAGTCTGTATACATCATTGATGATCAGAACAGAGTACACATGGCTCATATGGATATCCACTACGGATACAGCGTAAATGGTGTTGCTTACCTTCATACAGAAATCTTAAAGAACAGTGAGTTAAATAACTTCTACAAGATTTATCCTGAGAAGTTTAACAATAAGACAAACGGTATCACATTCAGAAGATGGTTACTTCACTGTAACGAAGACCTTGCAGCTTACATTGAGAAGCTCATTGGACCAGAATTCAAGAAGGATGCTACAAAGCTTGAAGAGTTACTTAAGTATATTGATGATGAAGAAGTACTTAACGGAATTCTTGAGACAAAGAAGGCTAGAAAGCTTGTTCTTAAGAACTACTTAAAGGCTACACAGAACGTAGATATCGATGAGAACTCAATCTTCGATATCCAGGTTAAGAGACTTCATGAGTACAAGCGTCAGCAGTTAAATGTACTTTATGTAATTTACAAGTACTTAGAGATTAAGAAGGGCAACAAGCCAGAGACACCTATCACAGTTATCTTTGGTGCTAAGGCTGCTCCAGCTTACCAGATTGCTAAGGATATCATTCATGCAATTCTTTGCTTACAGGATATTACAGCTAACGATCCAGAGGTAGCTCCATACCTTAAGGTTGTTATGGTTGAGAACTACAATGTATCTAAGGCTGCTAAGTTATTCCCAGCTTGTGATATCTCAGAGCAGATCTCACTTGCTTCAAAGGAAGCTTCAGGTACAGGTAACATGAAGTTCATGCTTAACGGTGCTGTTACACTTGGTACAATGGACGGTGCTAACGTTGAGATCGCTGAGCTCGTTGGTGAAGATAATATCTACACATTCGGTGAGAGCAGTGAGCAGGTAATCGAGCATTACGCTAAGAGCGATTATGTTGCTAAGGATTACTACATCAATGACGCTGATATCAGAGAGTATATCAACTTCCTTATCAGCCCAGAGATGATGAAGGTTGGTAATGCATACGTATTATTAAGACTTCACGCTGAGCTTATTCAGAAAGACTGGTTCATGACATTACTTGATGTTAAGGATTACATCAGAGTTAAGGAAACAGCTCTTAAGGATTACGCTGATAGAAAGACTTGGGCTAAGAAGATGCTTACAAACATCGCTAAGGCAGGATTCTTCTCATCAGATAGAACAATCGAAGAGTACAACAGAGATATCTGGCACTTATCATAATAAGAAACAAATATTTCACATATTACCCTCGGCTTTTAGCCGAGGGTTTTTGTATATCCACACCCCACTATCTTCACACATCCCTACAATTTATACTATCCGAACCTTTGAAAACTACGACATCCAATTTTCAGCCACCTGTTTTATTTTTTATAGCGACCACGTATATTCATATATTTTTCTGAGTTGAATTCGGAACCCGTGATTTGCTAAATGCCCCCTTCAAACTAGTTTATTTGCTTGTGCTATTTTCAACGAAACACAGCAAATGCTAGGTGATGTTCACGTGAATGAAGGACATCATTCGGAAGATTTTCGTAAAGTTTTCATCCCCACACCGCAGCACAAATGCCGCTTGCCGAATCTGTTTGAGCAGGCTTGGCTCTTATACCCCTGCGGGGTAATAAGCCAAGCTTGCGAGTTATGCAGGCAAGCGATAAATAAGCATGTGCAAGGTGTGGGGAATGAAAATAGAAAATCTTTCAAGATGTCCTCATCACTTGAACAACACTAGCAAGCTGTGTTTCAGTGAAAATACACAAGCTCTTTGTTTGAAGTTGGGCATATAAGCAAATCATCGGAGCCCTCATAGACTCAGAAAAATGCATAAATATACGTGGTCTGCTATAACAGTTATGATAACAGGTGGCAGAAAATTGAATGAAATGTACAATATAGGTTCGGATAGTGTAAATTGAGGGGAGTGAGGGGAGTGGGGTGTGGATATGCAAAAAAGGGTTGATATTTTTCGTAAGAGATATTAAAATATGATAGGATTATTATAGCCTAATTATAGACATTTGGAGGAAGCTAATGTATAGAATATTAGTTGTAGATGATGAAAAGATAGAAAGAAAAGGAGTTTTGTTCCTTTTTAAGCAGATGGATATAGATTGTGAAATTGTTGAGATTGTTAATGGTCAGGTAGCTCTTGAGTATTTGGAGAATAACGAGGTTGATATATTGTTGACTGATGTTAAGATGCCACATATGGATGGAATGGAGCTTATTAAACAGATTAAGGAGAGAAACCTTAATCCAAATATGAAGATAATTATTGTTAGTGGATATAGTGATTTTGAGTATGCGAAGCTTGCAGTTAAGCTTGGTGTGTCTGATTATATTCTTAAGCCAGTTGATCCTAAGGAGTTTGAACCAACTCTTAGAAAGATACTTGATGAGTTAGATAGTCAGAAGTATGAGCAGGATTTAAAGGAAAAGAGTATGTCCTTTATGAAGCAACATTACTTATATTCTCTTGTTAATGGATTGGGTTCCAATGAGGTTGAGGAACTTGGGTTATCTAAGAATGAGCTTAATATAGATTATCATAGACTTATGCTTCTCGAGTTTGAGCAGAGTTTCTTTGGTAAGACTGATACAGGATTTTTACAGAATATGCAAGAATGTATAGGCGATATGGAGTTCCAGTATCTTAATCTTAATACTGATCAGTGTGTTATTTTCTTCGATAAGAAAGAGAATGACGAAAAGTATTGGAAGGAATTGGCTACAAATATTCAGGAGATGATTCTTAAAGAACATAGAATTACAGCGTATATAGCTATTTCAAAAGAGTTTGAAGATGTTAGAAATATAACAGCAGCTTTTGAAGAGACAGAAAGTCTTATGGAAAATAGATTTTATGAGACTGAGTCGAAGATATATATATCGTATGCAGATGATCAGGTTGCTATAGATGAACATATAGACGATGATACACTTATGAAGCAGATGAAGCAGGATATTAAGATGAAGGATACGGAGAATCTTAAGGTTCATTTTGAAAAGCTTTGTATGAAGTATAAGAAGAAGAATGATTTCTCACAAGTTTATATTAAGTTTATTTTCTCTAATTTGCTTAAGGATTTTTATGATAATTTGCCTGACGTAAGTGCGCTTGATTTAAATAGTGAGATAGAGAAGTTATACAAGTCAGCTGATTTCCAGACAGTTATAGATATTGTTAATGTAAATATTAAGAGATTAGAGGATACTTTCCAGTCTAATCCACAGATGATTCATAGAGAAATTGAAAGTGTTAAGCAATATATATATGAGCATTATGGCGAGGAAATCAGTGTTGAATACTTAGCTGACCTTGTATACATGGCGCCAAGTTATTTGAGCTGTGTATTTAAGAAAGAGACAGGACAGAACTTAAGTAAGTTCATTAAGGCTTATAGAATGGAAAAGGCTAAGGAAATGCTTGAGGAAAGTCACAAGAAGATAGTAACTATAAGTAATGAAGTAGGTTATCCAAATGTATCGTACTTCTGTCAGAGCTTTAGAGAGTATTTTGGTATAAGCCCACAGAAGTTTAGAAGTCAGGGGGAGAAATAATTGTTTAAAAAGTTAAAAACATTTTTGAACAATATGAAAGTGCGAAATAAGCTGATTCTTATATACTGTGTAATAGGAATTATACCTATGCTTGTTGTGGTTATGGTTAGTTCATCTCTTATGTCAGATATATTACGACAGAGAGAGGAACAGAATTTGACCACATATATGAAACAGGCTGCCTACTCTGTTGACTCTGAGTTGGTGACATATAATAATCTGTCGAATTATATTACATTTAATGATGTAATAGCTAAGGTACTTATAACAGATTATGACAATCCTTATGACTTGTATGAACAGATTAACTCTGTAGTTAAGCCACAGCTTGATACAGTTATATATTTTGGAGATGCGGTTAAGAGAGCAACCTTCTATGTAAATATAGATGGTAAGAAGTTAGATGAGCTCATAGTTCCACTGTCAGAGGTGTCGGATGAGCATTGGTACAAGCGAGCGTGTAAGGATGTGGAACCGCATTGGTATGTAGATAAGGAAGAAAATATTGCCTTTTGTGTAAGACGTTCTGCAGTGCTTAAGAAAAATGGTGTGTTAGGCTTGTTTTATGTATCCGTTGACTATGAGAAGCTTTTTGAAGGTTTAACCTATAATATGGGTACTAATTACGGTATGTTCGTAGTTGATGGCGATAATAATGTAGTATATGAAACTTGCAATTTTGAGAATAAATATAAGAAGTATCATCTTGAATATGAAGAGTTTGAGAATTTAAATAACAAATCTGAGTACAAGATATTTAGTGAACAACTTGAACAAACAGATTGGAAACTATATTTGTACAAGCCTGATGTATCTATAGTAAGTGATACTCGTCCTATTACATTTCTAGCAACTGTCGTTATAGTTGTAGGAGTGGTTACTCTGGTATTAGGAATGATATGGGTAGGTAAGTTTATAACAAGTAGACTTTCTTATCTTAGAGATGGAATGGTAGCTACAGAAACTGGTGATTTTAGCTTGAGACTTGAAGAGGTTTCTAATGACGAGATTGGAGAGTTGATTAGAGGTTATAATACATTGCTTGGAAAGATACAGACACTTATCACAGAGGTGTATGAAAGCGAGATAACTCAGAAGAAGTATGAGATGAAGGCTCTTCAGAATCAGATTAATCCTCATTTCTTATATAATACATTGTCCCTTATCAATTGGAAGGCTATAGAAAATGGTAATAAAGATATAAGTGAGATTACTTTGGCTTTGTCACATTTCTATAGAACATCTTTAAATAAGGGAAAAAACGTATTACCTATAGCTGATGAAATAAAAAATGTAAAATCTTATATTGCTGTACAGTTATTTATGCATGATTACGAGTTTGATGTAGAATATGATATCGACGAAGAAATTATGCAGTACGAATCCCTAAATCTTATACTCCAACCTATTGTAGAAAATGCCATAGAACATGGTATTGAAGTTATGGAGGAAGATAAACGAGGTCTTATAACAATAAAAGGTTGGATTGAAGGAAGTGATATATTAATCAGTATTACTGACAATGGTGTCGGTATGGATGAAGAAAAGGCTGCTAGTATTATTACGCAGCATTCTAAAGGTTATGGTATGCGTAATGTTAATGATCGAATACATTTATTCTATGGAGAAAATTATGGATTGAGTGTATATAGTGAAATAAATAAAGGAACTACAATTACAGCGCGTATACCTATAAAAAGAGTAGGTGAGACAAAAGAGAATTCTATTATATAGGATTCTCTTTTTATCATATAGGAAAGTTCTCAATGAGAACTTCCTATATGATAAAAAACGCTCCGCGAGGATGAGCACTCGCACGATAGGAAAATATCAGCTAAAGCTGATCGTGCTCGGCTCGCAAAGCTGAGCAAGTCCCTCTAGATAGAGGGATGTAGGGAGATGATGCGGACTTGTCCGCTTTGTTCTTATATAGGAAAATGATGCGGACTTGTCCGCTTTGTTCTATAAATTAATATATAATAAGAAGAGACTCAAACAGAGGTGGAAAAATATGTAAGAAATTGTGCATTATGATTAGAAGGAAATATTAATTAAAAGAAACACTTGACAAAATTTGTGCAATATGTATAAAAACGAAGAATGTGGTTATTCTTAAATATGAATGTTAAATAATAAAAAAACAACATATTTCTATAAATTTTAATATATATTTTATTAGTGTGACACATTATAATAGTTTCATACGAATTGCCCCGGGCGAACTGCTTGGAGGTAAAAAAAAATCTTGCATTTAATGCATATAGGAGGAAAAAAATGAAGATTAAGAAGTTAACAGCACTTGCTATGACTACAGCAATGTGCGCAGCAACAATCTTTGGTTGTGGCGGTTCTAAGGATAAGAACGAAACAACTGCAGCAGGTAACGGTGGAGAAGAGGCTATCACAGCTGAATTAAAGGTATGGTGCCCAGCAGAAGATCAGGAATCTGGTTGGATTCAGGAAATGGCTACTAAGTTTGGTGAGGCTCATCCAACATGGAACATCACATTTAATTATGAGACATGTTCAGAAGGTGATGCAGGAAAGATGGTAACACAGGATCCTACAGCAGCTGCTGACGTATATTTCTTCGCTAACGATCAGTTAACATCATTACTTGATTCTGATGCTATCGCTCAGATCGGTGGTTCAAACCTTGATTACGTTAAGGAAACAAACAGTGAGACAATGTTAGCTACAGTTTCTAAGGATGGAAAGGTTTACGGTTTCCCATTCACAGCTAATACATGGTTTATGTACTATAATAAGTCAATCTTCTCAGAAGATGATGTAAAGAGCCTTGATACAATGCTTTCAAAGGCTAAGGTTGCATTCCCTATCACAAACTCTTGGTACTTCCAGGCATTCTACGCTGCAGCAGGTGGTGTATTCTGTGGTGCTAACGGTGATGACGAGGCAGCTGGTATCGTTCTTGGTGACAATGCTACAGCTGTTACAAAGTACTTAGTTGGTCTTGCAAAGAATCCTAACTTCGTTAAGGATGATGCAGGTTCAGGTATGGCAGGTCTTGGTGATGGTTCTATCGGTGCTATCTTCTCTGGTACATGGGATTATGAGAACGTAGTTAAGGCTCTTGGTGAAGAGAACGTTGGTATCTGTCAGCTTCCTACAATCAATGTAGATGGTAAGGATTACGCTCTTAAGTCATTCGCTGGTTCAAAGGCTATCGGTGTTAACCCTAACTGTCAGAATCAGAAGGTTGCTGTTGCATTCGCTCAGTTCTTAGCTAGTGAGGATGCTCAGAAGTCACACTACGAAGTAAGAAACATCGTTCCATGTAACACAAAGTTACTTGAGTCAGATGCAGTTAAGAGTGATGCTTTAGCTCAGGCTCAGTCAAACACAGTTGCTAACACAGCTATCATTCAGCCAGCTAACACAACATTCAACAACAACTGGTGGGATAACGCTGTAACAATGGCTAACGCTATTATGGATGGTACAGTAACAGAGGACAACGCTGCTGATGAGACAGCTAAGTTCGAGAATGCTATCAACGGTAGATAATAAGTTTTAAAGATAGTGATATCTTAAATTATAATTAAAAAACTCCATGGTATCACAATGTACCGATGCCATGGAGCTTTTTTTAAGACAGCGAGGTGGAATTGTGAAAAACATATTTAAAAGAAAACCATCAGATTTCCCTACAGAATATACTGTCACAAATGCCTTTAAGAAGGGTGATATGTTTACAAAGCTTTCATTTATCTTTTTAGGTATTGGCAATATTCTTAGAAAGCAGGTAACTAAGGGAATTCTATTTATGGCAACTGAGATAGCATATATTTATTATATGATATCATTTGGTTTGTTTTCATTATCAGAATTACCAACAATTGGTTCTTATGAGAATAAAGAAGTTTGGAATGAAAATGACGGAATTTTTGAATATATAATCAGTGGAACTAGATCTGTAGAGGCTCTTCTTTATGCGGTGTTAACTATTATCATAACATTGCTTTTTGTTGCGTTTTGGCGTGAGGCAGTTAAGAGTGCATATAAGGCACAGTGCTTAGCAAAGGAAGGCAAACACGTTAATTCTTTTAAGGAAGATATAAAAGATTTATTTAATGTAAACTTGCATAAGTTATTACTTACATTACCACTTGCAGGTATACTTACATTTACTATATTACCGCTTGTGTTTATGATATTGCAGGCATTTACTAATTATTCATATGTAGATGAGAAGTTAATTCGATTCGATTGGACTGGACTTGATGCATTCAAAAAAGTTCTCAGCTTAGAGGGTGCTATCGGAAAGCAGTTCTGGTCAGTATTAGGTTGGACAATAGTTTGGGCAATATTTGCGACAGTATTGAATTATATCTTCGGTATGATTCTTGCTCTTGTTATAAATAGAAAAGGCACTAGATGTAAGGGTATGTGGAGATTCTTCTTCATCTTATCTATCGCTATACCACAGTTCGTATCATTACTTATCGTAAGAACTCTTCTTAATGAGAATGGTGCGATTAATATGGCACTTCTTGATTGGGGTTGGATTAAAGAGCCACTTCCATTCTTTACAGATGTTACATGGGCTAGAGTAACAGTTATTATTGTAAACTTATGGGTAGGTATTCCATATACAATGCTTACAATGACAGGTATCTTACAGAATATTCCAGCAGACCTTTACGAAGCTGCTAGAGTAGATGGTGCTAATGCAATCGTTACATTCTTTAAGATTACATTACCATATATGCTCTTCGTAACTATGCCATCACTTATTACAACATTTACAGGAAATATTAACAACTTCAACGTTATTTACCTGTTATCAGGCGGTGGACCAAATACAACTATAGGTAATACAGCAGGTAAGACTGACTTGCTTGTTACATGGTTATATAAGTTAACTATTGATAGAAAAGAATACAATATCGGTGCTGTTATTGGTATTATGACATTCGTTGTATTAGCGATTGTTTCATTAGTAACTTACAGGAACACAAATTCTTACAAAGACGAGGAGGGATTCCAGTAAAATGAGTACTAATAATATTAATACAAGACAATCAAATAAGGCTAAGACAATAAAAACTGTTAAAAATAGCTTAGTTCATGTTGGCTTAGCAATTATGACAGTAATCTGGTTATTCCCTATTTTTTGGGTTGTAATGACAAGCTTAAGAGTTGAAAATGGTGGTGTAGGTTCATACACTAACTATTTCTTCCCTAAGGAACTTGGTTTTGATAACTATGTAAAGTTATTTACACAGAAGGGATTACTTGATTTCCCTAAAATGTTTATGAATACACTTATTGTAGCTATATTCTCATGTATTATATCTACATTCTTCGTTATTTCAGTTGCTTACTGTATGTCAAGACTTAGATATAAGCTTAGAAAGCCATTTATGAATATCGCTATGATTATGGGTCTTTTCCCAGGTTTCATGTCGATGATCGCTATTTATTACATCTTAAAGTCTGTAGGTTTAACAGAGGGTGCAAATATCCGTATAGCTATGATACTTGTATATTCAGGTGGTTCAGGTTTAGGATTCTTAATTGCAAAGGGATTCTTTGATACTATTCCAAAGACACTTGATGAAGCTGCACTTATTGATGGTGCTACAAAGTGGCAGGTATTTACAAAGATTATTATGCCTCTTAGTAAGCCAACAATCGTTTATACAGTTTTAGGTGCATTTATGGGACCTTGGGTAGACTTTATCTTTGCTAAGGTATTATGTCGTACAAATAAGGATTACTACACTGTTTCAATCGGTTTATGGAACATGCTTGAGAAGGAATATGTACATCAGTACTTCACAAGATTCTGTGCCGGTGCGGTATGTATATCTATTCCAATTTCTATAGTATTCCTCTGCATGCAGGGTTGCTACAAGGAAGGTATGTCAGGTGCCGTAAAGGGTTAATAGACAATTCCATTATAAAAAATATAAAAGCAAAATATTGCAATCGAGGTTGCAATATTTTGTTTTTTTTGTTTAAAAATAAATAGTTTTGTGGTAGAATTCTAGATATGTGATATTAATTACGTAGGACAAGGTGAGCAGATGAAAAGGTTTATAAGTTTGGTATTAGTGGCTTGTACTTTTTCAGTTATGTTATGCAGTTGCAAGGATAAAGATAGCAAAAAAACAAATGATGATGTAAGCAAAGAAGAACAGCTTGAATTAGCATCTACAACACCGTTTGAAAAATACCCAGAACGTATAACGTATACTTTAGGAAAAGAGATAAGCACTAATAATTCTAATATGCCAGCAGGAGATACATATGAGGATAATGCGTACACCAGGTATCTTCTAGAAAAACTTAATATTCAAAATGTCAATGAATTTGAAAGCATGGGTGATAAATATAACACAGAAGTGTCTATGTCTATTGCTATGAGCGATATTCCAGATATTATGGTTGTGAATAACTTTAGTGATGTTGCATTGATGTACAAGATGGGATTACTTGCTGATCTTACAGAGAGCTATGAGAATTGTGCCAGTGATAATATTAAGCAGATGTATGAAAGCTATGGAGATGAGCTTTTAGATAGTGTTACATTTGAAGGAAAGATAATAGCTATACCAGAGACTAATATTGCAGAGGGTCCAAGCTTATTGTGGCTTCGTAAGGATTGGATGGACGATTTAGGTTTAGAGGAGCCAAGCACATTAGAAGATGTGGAATATATTATATCAAAATTTATAGAAGATGATTCTAACAGAGTTGGACTAGTAACGAATTCATCACTTTGCGGTGAGAGTGGGTATAGTAGTCAGTATATGACAGATATTGTATTTGCTAATTTCGGAGCATATCCAAAGCAATGGATACAGAAAGAAGATGGAAGCATAGTATATGGCTCGATTCAGCCAGAGGCTAAGGAGGCATTAAGATATCTTAATTCTTGGTATGATAAAGGAATCTTAGACAGAGACTTTTTATTTAGAAGTTCTTCAGATATCATAGGCCTTATAGAAAGTGGACGATGTGGATCTTTCTTTGGACCATGGTGGTCTACAAATAATCCTTTATTAAATATGGTTGAAGAGGACAAATCAATAGAGTGGAAACCATATCTCATATCAACAAATGATGATGGAATCACAGTTTATCCATCTACTAGCCCTACAAATTATAAGTATGTGGTAGTCAGTAAGGATTTTGAACATCCAGAGCTTGCGTGGAAGATAATTAGTGTATTATTTGACTATGCGCGATATGAAGATAAAGAAAATGCCACAGAGCTTGGTGAATATGATAAAAATGCAGTTGATCCAACAGCTAGACCCCTTGTAATAAATGTTGATTATAAAGATGCCTTAAAGATAAGCTATGAAAATATAAGTGGTGCGCTTAATGGAGAAAAAGATATTGAGGATATTAATCAATTAGAACGTTCATATGCAGAGCAATGTCAGGAATATCTTGATAGTGGGGGTGGCTATACAGCTCAACAGTGGGCTGCATATGAGTCTAGAATAACTGCTTGTTCATTAATAGCCAGTGATAGTGTAGTGGAGATTGATTCATTATATTTTACAAGTACTACTACAATGGAGACTAGCTGGTGGCGCTTAAAAGAACTAGAGAGTAATGTGTATTTACGAATTATCACAGGGCAGGTAAGCGTAGACTTTTTTGACAAATTTGTTCAAGAATGGGAGAACCTTGGTGGAACAACCATTTTAAAAGAGGTTGAAGAAACAATCAACCGAAATAAATAATAAGCTGAAAGGAGATAGATATGAAAAATTTTAAGAAGATAGCAGCGCTTTTTTTAGCGATTGTTATGGTAG
>JAFOCU010000391.1 GCA_017381055.1 Lachnospiraceae bacterium | reverse complement strand
GTAACACAGGTTACACTTGATTTTAATGAGCTTACATTAAAGATTGATGATACATTTAGACTTACAGCTCTTGTTACACCAGATGATGCAACAAATAAAACACTTATTTGGAAGTCATCAGATACAAGTGTAGCAACAGTTTATGAAACTGGTAATATCAAGGCAGTTGGTAGTGGTAGTGCAACTATTATCTGTCAGTCAGAGGACAGTGGTGTATTTGATTATTGTAATGTGTCTGTATATCAGCCAGTTACAAGTGTTACATTGAATACACATGATATTTCAGTAAGAAAGGGCACAATATTCTGGTTAAATGCAGTGGTTGGTCCAGAAGATGCTTGGAATAAGACAGTTGTTTGGTCAAGCTCAGACGAAGCGATTGCCACAGTTGATCAGACAGGTATGGTTACTACAATTGCTCCAGGTGAGTGTGTTATTACAGCTACAAGTGCTGATTCAGCAGTTGTTGATAAGTGTACAGTAGTTGTTACAGAACCAGTAGATGGTATTTCGTTAAATTATGAACAGGCATTTATCTATACAGGAGAGAAGATTGCTATTATACCAACAATTACTCCGATAGATGCAGATAATAAATCAGTTACATTCGTTTCAAGTGATCCATCAGTAGCAACAGTTGATGCTAATGGTTTTGTAACAGGTGTTTCTGGTGGTTCAGCAATAATTCTTGTTACAACAGTAGAGAGAGGTCTTGTGGCAAGCTGTAAGGTTACAGTGTATGAGTTTGTAACAAGTGTTGAGATTTTAGACAAAGATCCATACATCAATAAGGGTGTTACAAGAAGGCTTAAAGCTATCGCAAAGCCTGATACAGCTACAAATACAGGTATTGTTTGGAGTTCAAGCAATCCAAATATTGTATCAGTAGATTCTAAGGGCAATGTTACAGCAAAGGGTTATGGTTCGGTTGTTATTACAGCCACAGCAGCAGACGGAAGTGGTGTATATGATATGTATACACTTACATCTGTAAAACCAGTAGAAAAGGTTACAGTTAATCCAAGTAATGTGACATTATTAGAGGGGCAGTCAGCAGATATTAAGGTATCTATAACCCCAAGTGATGCAACATTTAGTGATGTAGATTGGAGATCGTCAGATGAGACAATTGCAACTGTTGATTTTAATGGATGTATAACAGGTGTTAAGACAGGTATCTGTTATGTATATGCAACATCTACTGATGGTAATAAGATTGAAGGAAGAGTAAAGGTTACAGTTAAGCCTTCAGTTCCTGCTACAGCAGTTGTTCTCAATACAGCAACAATGGTACTTTTACCAGGACAGACAGAGGCTGCTAATGCAAGACTTAAGCCATCTAAATCAACAGATGGAGTTACATGGATAACGGGAGATCCTTGTGTTGCAACAGTAAATAAAAATGGTGTTGTAACAGCTAAGGGTCAGGGACAGACAGAGATATATTGTATAGCAGATTCTGGTGTTGAGTCTTCATTTACTGTTATTGTTCCTGCACTTAATTCTTCAAAGATAACACTTGAACAGTACGATTCATATGTTTTAGATGTATTTGGTGCTACAGAAAAGATCAAGTGGTATACAAATAACAAGAGAATAGCAACCGTTGATGCTAATGGTAATGTGATAGCTAGAGGTGTTGGAACAACAACTATTACAGCGAAGGTTAATGGCAAGGTATTATACTGTAAGGTAACAGTTACAAAGATTAAAAAGTAGTTAATACAAAAAAGGGTTGCTAATAGATAGTAATATGAGATAAAATATAGTCTAAGGTTTGTAAAAACCTTAGACTATTTATGTGAGGATAGGAAGGAAGTTTATTATGAAATGCAGTAAATGCGGAGCAGAGTGTAATGAAAATTTGGCATTTTGTTTAGAGTGTGGTAATCCACTTCAGCTTATGGCAGATTTTAATCTTATTGAAAAAGAACTTGCAAACAGTATAGGTGAGTTCATGGATGAGATTGAACATGAAGAAATAGAAACCTTTGAAGAGGAAGATGATATGAAGACAATTGATGTTCCATTGGATGAGATTAATATGGAACTTAAGATTGTTGATATTAATAGAAGTGTATCTAAATCACAAAATGCAAATATTGAGGAATTAATTCTTGAGGATGATGAGGATGAGGATATTTCTCCAGTATATATTCCAAGAAATAAGAGAAAGAACGATAAGAAAAAGAAGAATAATAAGAAAAAGTTTATTATTATTGGGTCGGTTGTAGCGGCTATAGTATTAGTAGTATTAGCAGTAGTATTATTATTTGGCAAGGATGATAAGAAAGAAAAACCTGTAACAAAGGATTTTGCATATTATTATGATCTTGCGGATGAAAATTTGAAGGATTCAAAGCTTGATAATGCATTAGATAATGCTTTGCTTGCATTAGATAATGCTAAGAATGATGATGAGATATTAAAAGCAAGACTTCTTGTTAAGAAAACATATGAGGAACAGAAGTATACAGGCGAATATTATATGGAAAATCTTGAAGAATTATTTAAGCTTGGTGAGGATAGTCAAGAAAATGCAGCTATTCTTTTAGGCAATTATGCTGAAAAGAAGGATGTAGCAGGCCTTGTTAGTATGTTTGGTTATGTTACAGAGGATGTAGCAAGAGAAATTCTTGGCGAAGCATTCATCGAAAAGCCTGAGGTAAGTATACCATCAGGAGAATATAAGAATGTTATCAGTGTTGAGATAAATGCAGATAAGGACTCAGTAATTTATTATGCGGTATATAGACCTGATGAAACAGTTGAATATAAAGAATATAAGGGAAATGTAGAGATTGCTGAATTAGGCGAATTTAAATTAGAAACATATTCTGTAAATGCTGAAGGTATGGCTAGTTATAAGGAAGTATGTAATTATAAGATAGTGGAAGGCGAGATGACAGGACCTGTTATTACACCTGAAGCAGGTACTTATAAGGAGCCAACAATGATTACTATTAACGTTCCTGAAGGTGGCAAGGTATATTATACTTACGATGGAACGCAGCCAACTAGTAAATCAACAGAATATACAGAACCAGTGGAAATGCTTAAAGGTGTAAATACATTTAAGGCAATTCTTATAGATAAATTTGGCAATGAATCAGAGGTTTCTTCATATACTTATAATTTGAAGCTTGCAAGAAATGAAACTGTGACAACAGCAAAGGATAAAATATGGAATTATTATCTTGACAAAGGATTAATAGACGCAGAAGGTAAGATGGCAGATGGTTCTGTTATTAGTATTTCATATTATAATGCTTATGATATTGATAATGGCGAATATTATGTATACCAGGTTTTGGCTACATCAGCAGATGGAACAACTGCAACAGGTATGACATATTGTGGAGTTAACACATTTGACGGAAAAGTATGTGTTGGACTTATTGAGGATGGCGCATCATTTGTTATACAAGAATCAGAGAGTGCAGAGTAAAAAAATACCCAGAGCTTATTCAAAAAGCTCTGGGTATATTTCTTCTATTAAAGAATTAATATAAGATTCATCATTTAAATCAAATTCGTTAGTCAACATAGTAGCTAAGGCTTCAGATCTTAAAAGGTATTTTTCTTCATTAGAACAATCATCTATATCTTCGATTGTTGAGTCTATTAATTTGTCAGATAAATTTTCAATTGCCCATGTTACAATTGTATCAGTGTTTGATTCTTCATCTGCGATGGAGTCTTTGACTTTTTTTGCAGAATTTGCAGTATATATTCCCATTATAATAAAAATACCAAATAAGATTCCCATTACAATATAAAACATAAAGTTTCCGTTTGAATTAAAACTAAAAGGAAGCACCTTTAAGTAGTCGAGAACTACATATAACATACCTAGGATGCCAACAAATAGCAGACATACAGAGGAAGAATGCAAATCTTTATATTTATCACTAGCTTTTTTAAATGTACTCATAATTATTACCGTCCTTTGAATATATTACTTAATCACAATTATATACTATTTATCTAGCTAGTGCCACAAGTTTTTGATGATAAATTTTTGTGAATGAGGTATAATATAGTTAGATGTTTGCGTGATGAAGGGAGAAGTATTATGAGTAAAAGAGTTATATGGATAATTTTAGATAGCGTAGGTATAGGAGCGCTTCCAGATGCTAAGGATTTTGGAGATGAAGGAGCTAATACTTTGGGGAATATTGCAAAAGTTCAAGGTGGAATAAATATACCTAATTTAGTGTCTCTTGGTATAGGGAATATAGAGGGTGCAGTTAATCTAGAAAAGTCGGGGTATCCATTAGGTGTTTATTGCAAAGCTAATGAGATATCCTGCGGAAAAGATACAACAACAGGTCATTGGGAAATGGCTGGTGTATGGTCAAAGACTCCGTTTCCAACATATGAAAATGGCTTTCCAGAGGAAATAATTGATAGTTTTATTGAAAAGACGGGTGTGCCGGGTGTTTTAGGAAATAAACCTGCATCAGGAACGGCTATACTTGAGGAATTAGGTCAGGAACATGTGATTACAAAAAAGCCTATTATATATACTTCAGCTGATAGTGTATTTCAAATTGCATGCCATGAGGATGTGTATTCTATAGATGAACTTTATGATATGTGCCAGAAGGCTAGAGATATACTTGTAGGTGAGCATGGTGTGGCTAGAGTTATAGCTAGACCATTTGTAGATAATGATAAGGATAATGGAGTTAGATTTAAGAGAACTAGCAATAGAAGAGACTTTTCCCTAAAGCCTACAGAACCAAATCTTTTGACTAATATTAGAGATAAGGGTGAGAATGTAGTAGCTGTTGGTAAGATTGAGGATATTTTTGCTGGAAGTGGTATTACTGAGGCTATTCATACAAAGGATAATATGGATGGCGTAGATAAGACATTAGAATATATGGATACTGTAAAATCAGGACTTATATTTACTAATTTAGTAGAATTTGATTCTGTTTGGGGACATAGAAATGACTCTAAGGGTTATAAAGAAGGACTTGAACAGTTTGATGTGAGACTAAAAGAGATAATAGAAAAGCTTCAGGATGAAGATATACTTATAATTAATGCTGACCATGGTTGTGATCCTACAACAGAGGGAACTGATCATACAAGAGAGTATATCCCGGTATTGATATATGGAAAGGGTATTAAAGAAAATGTAAATCTTGGAATATTAGATACATTTGCGGATATAGGGCAGACAATTGCTGATGTATTAGGCTGTGGACCAATAGAAATAGGCACCTCGTTTTATGAGAAAATTAGGAGGGTATAGCTATGGTAATGTATGATTTAATAGAGAAAAAGAAGAAGGGGCTTGCGCTAGATAAGGAAGAAATAGAATATGTTGTAAACGGCTATACAAAGGGCGAAATACCTGATTATCAGATGTCGGCATTTCTTATGACAGTATGGTTTCAGGGAATGAATAAAGAAGAGACTTATGAGTTGACCATGTCTATGATGAGAAGTGGAGATGTGCTTGATTTATCTAATATAAATGGGGTAAAAGTAGATAAGCACAGTACTGGTGGCGTTGGAGACAAGACAACACTTATACTTGGACCAATTGTAGCATCTCTTGGGATTCCTGTTGCGAAGCTTTCAGGAAGAGGTCTTGGTCATACCGGAGGTACAATTGATAAACTAGAAAGTATTCCGGGATTTAAAACTTCTGTTGATTCTGAAGCTTTTGTAGATCAGATTAACAGCATTTATATGGCAGTAGCAGGTCAAACAGCTAATTTAGCACCAGCAGATAAAAAAATATATGCTTTAAGGGATGTGACAGCTACAGTAGATAATTTATCTCTTATAGCATCAAGTATTATGAGTAAGAAGCTTGCTTCAGGTGCAGATGCTATAGTTTTAGATGTAAAGTGTGGCAACGGAGCATTTATGAAGGATGAGGAGTCTGCTATTTCACTTGCAAAGGAAATGGTTGAAATAGGTAAGAGTGCAGGAAAAAATATTACAGCATTAGTTACTGATATGAATGAGCCATTGGGAAGGTATGTTGGCAATAGCTTAGAGGTATATGAGGCTATTATGTGTCTTCGAGGGGAAGGCGACGAAAGACTTATGGAGGTTTCGAAGAGCTTAGCAGCGCATATGGTTGTATTAGCAGGGAAGGCAAAAAATGTAACAGAGGCACTGGTTATGGTTGAAGAAACCGTGAATAACGGTAGTGCTATGAAAAAGCTTGTTGAGTTTGTAACAATGCAAGGGGGAGATGCTGGATATATTATTGATCCTAGTCTATTACCTAAAGGTGAAATTGTGGTTGAATATAGAGCAAAACAGAATGGGTTTATAGAAAAGATACAGACAGAACTTGTAGGTAAGGCATGCTTATGTCTTGGTGGAGGCAGAAGGACAAAAGAGGATGTGATTGATCCAGGAGTTGGCCTATATTTGAATAAAAAGATAGGCGAATATGTAGAAGCGGGACAGACTATTGCTACAATTTATGCTTCAGATATGAAAAAAGCAGAAGAAAGTTTAATTATTTTAGAAGAAGCATATACTCTTGCAAACAAAAAAATAGATGGAACAAATAAAATAATAAAGTGTGTTATATAGTAGTATTGTCCTATAAAGGGCAAAAATGTACTTGAATGAAAAAAATAATCGTTATATAATCGTATATGTTTACGATAGGAGATTATTATGGAATTATATATAGTAAGACATGGAGAAACTCTTTGGAATAAAGAGAGAAGATGTCAGGGTACAATTGATATTAGTTTAAATGAATATGGAAGAGAGCTTGCTATAACTACTGGCGAAGCATTAAAGGATGTACATTTTGATATGATATATTCTAGTCCATTATCAAGGGCGTATGAAACAGCTTGTCTTATTCGAGGAGATAGAGATATTCCGGTGATAAAAGATGAGAGACTTAAGGAAGTATGCTTTGGAAATATGGAAGGTATGTGTATGGATGATATGATGAAGGATCCAAATAGTCATTTTCAACATTTCTTCGATGCACCGCACTTATATGTTCCAGATGAGAAGGGAGAAAGCCTCGAAGCTTTATGCCAGCGTACAAAGGAATTTATGGTAGAAGAGCTTATTCCGAAGGCAGATAATCTGAAAAGAGTTATGATAGTGGGACATGGTGCTATGAATAAGAGCATTATGTGTTACATAAAGAACCATGGCATAGATATGTTTTGGTCTGGGGGATTGCAGAAGAATTGCAATGTAATAATAGTTTCTTATGAAGGTGGAAAATTTACTGTATTGGAAGAGGAAAAGATATTTTATTAGAAAGAATAGGGCATAATTATGAAGGGAAAATTAAAAAGCTACTTAGTAGATATTATCGAAACTAGAAATAAGAGAATAACAGCCATAGGTTTATTTTTAGCAGCATTTTTGTGTAATATAATTATTGAGATTTGTAATGCGAGATCTGTATGGAAGGGGCTTATATACTTATTTAGAGATCCATTTTCATTTGTAATTAATTACTCAATTATTACGTTTACATTAAGCTTTTGTCTTTTGTTAAAAAGAAGATTGGCTTATATTTTAACAGTTAGTACAGTATGGTTAGGCTTAGGAATAACTAACTTTGTTATCACATCTAAGAGAGTTACACCGTTTTCGGCTACTGACTTAAAACTTTTGGATTCTATTGATGATATCATAGGAAAGTATCTTAATTCTTTTGAATTGGTATTGATAGTTATATCATTTGCAGCAGTTGCAATGATCGTTTTGATTGTATGGTTAAAGTTTCCAAAATATGCAGAGAAGATTAAGTATGGAAGAAATGTAGCTCTTATTATAGCTACATCTGCGATTATGTTTGTAATCATTAAGGTTGGATTTGCTTTTGGCTTTGTTTCGTTGAAGTTTCCAAATATGACAATCGCATATCAGGATTATGGTTTTCCATATTGCTTTGTATGTAGCTTGTTGTATAAAGGTGTAGAGGAACCATCAGAATATTCAGAGGCAGCAGTTAATGAGCTTATGGCTGAACTTGATAGTAGTTTAACTGTTAATCAAAACAAGCTTAAGACACCTAATGTTATCTTTTTACAGCTTGAATCGTTCTTTGATGTTAGTAAAGTAGAAGGTTTAGAGTTATCAAGTGACGCTACTCCTACATTCAATGAATTAAAAGAAAAATACCCATCGGGATTCTTAACAGTTAATAATGTTGGTTATGGAACTGCTAACACAGAGTTTGAGATTATGACAGGACTTAATCTTGATAACTTTGGTCCGGGAGAATTCCCATATAAGACTATACTTAAGTCAAAAACATGTGAATCAGCTGCTTATATATTAAAGGAATATGGTTATTCAACACATGCTATTCATAATAATACAGCTACATTCTATGGAAGAAAAAATGTGTTTACTAGATTGGGTTATGATACATTTACATCGGTAGAGTATATGAATCCAAAGAATTATACAGTCACAGATTGGGTAAAAGATGATGTTTTAACAGAAGAGATTATGAAGGTTCTTAGATCAACTGAAGAAAAGGACTATATTTATACAATTTCTGTTCAGGGACATGGTGATTATCCAAAGGAAAGCGTACTTGAAGAGCCAGTTATAACAGTAGTTGATGGCTATGATAGTAAAGAAGAGATGTATATGTGGGAATACTACGTTAATATGATTCATGAAATGGATATTTTTGTGGGTGATCTTATTGCACAACTTGAAGCATATAACGAAGATGTAGTACTTGTATTATATGGAGACCATTTGCCAAGTCTTAATATCAAGGAAAAAGATTTAAAAAATGGCAATTTATATGAGACAGAATATATTGTTTGGAGTAATTTTGATTTAGATATGCCAGACAAAGATATTGAGACATACCAGTTAAGCTCTAGAGTGTTCCAGTATCTTAATATTGATGGAGGTTTAATTAATAAGTTCCATCAAGCATATAACGGTAAGGATGATTACTTAAATAAGCTTCATTTATTGACATATGATATTCTTTATGGAGATATGTATGCATATGAGGGAATAAATCCATATGTACAAATTGATTTACAACTTGGAACATACGATGTTTTGATAGAAAACGTTAGACCAGCAACATATCAAGAAGTTTTAGAGAGTAATCCAGAAATGCAGTTAGAACAAGAATTTGATAGTGGTGCAGAGATTATTGATGATTGGTACGTAGTTGAGGGAGATTATTTTACAAATTGTAGTTTTGCATATATAAACGGAAGTCAATGCGATACACAGTTTGTTAATGAAAAGAAATTGCTTATACATGAAAATGATTTAGAATCATTAGATGTTATTACAGTATCACAGAAGAGCAATTCAACTGTATTAAGTACAACAGAACCATATACATATTTTAATGTACAGGATTTGTTAGAAGATTCATCAGATGATGTAACAGATAAAGCTATTGATTAGTTTTTATGAATAAAAATAAAAAAGAACCATATAATTTATAAAAGAGAGATGATGAGGCTTTTATGAGTTATAGTAGGTTCTTTTTTAGTTGCAAAAGAAAAGGCTTTGTAAGTATAATGGTTGCTTCTATTATGGCGTTTACATATTTTTTTACATCGATTGGTATGGTTTATTCTAAAGAAAACGACCTTGAAGCTATTGATGTAGAGGTAAGTGCCACTGATTTAGGTATATCTAGTAAAAGCTGCGTATTGATGGAGGCTACAACAGGTACAATATTGTACGATAAAGCTAAGGATGAACGAGTTAGTCCTGCTAGTATTACAAAGATAATGACATTGTTATTGATATTTGAAGAGTTAGAAAAAGGAAATATTACAATGGATGAGGAGGTGATTACATCTGCTTATGCTAAATCAATGGGAGGCTCTCAAGTATTTTTGGAAGAGGGAGAAAAGCAAAATGTAGAGACACTTATAAAATGTATAGTTGTAGCATCTGGCAACGATGCTTGTGTCGCTATGGCAGAACATATTGCTGGTAGTGAAGGAGAGTTTGTGGCAAGGATGAATGAAAAGGCAAAAGAGTTAGGTATGAATAATACAAACTTTGAGGATTGCAGTGGTCTTAGTGATTCAGATAATCATTATACATCGGCTTATGATGTTGCGCTTATGTCTAGAGAACTTAGTGTTAAATATCCTGAAATACATAATTATTCGTCAATATGGATGGAAAACATTACTCATAAGACGGATAAGGGTGAAAGTGAATTTGGTCTTTCAAATACTAATAAGCTTTTAAAACAGTATCCATATGCAACAGGTTTAAAAACGGGATCCACCAGCAAAGCAAAGTATTGTGTGTCTGCTACAGCTAAAAAAGACAATATTGAGTTGATAGCAGTAGTAATGGCTGCGCCTAACTATAAAGTTAGATTTAGTGAAGCAGAAACATTACTTAAGTATGGATATGGCGTTTGTAAGTTATATAGTGATGAAAATAGAAGTTTTAAGGAATATATAAAGATAGATGGTGGTGTAAGTGAAAAGGTTAAGGTTATGGCAAAGGAAACATTTAATTATGTGTCAACTACTGAGGAGGATTTGGGTAGTGTTGAAAAGACTGTGGTGTATAATAAAAAAGTGGTGGCACCAATAAAGAAAGGTGACACCTTAGGTAAAATAGAATATTTTATTGGAAATAAGAGTATTGGTTGGGTAGATGTGGTGGCTTGTAAGTCTGTTGAAAAAGCAGACTTTACTAATACACTAAAAAAAATATTTACAAAATATATCTTATAAATCAAGAGTATCGATATAAAAGTAATCTAGATACATATTATTGTTGAAGAAATATGCAATATAATAATCTAAGTCAGAGTCATTCATAGGTGAATTATCCTCATCAAAAAATGAAATATTGAATTCAGAGGTTATTATAAATGCATAACTTGGTTCAAAAGATAAATTCATATTTTCTTCATAGAATTGACAAAATTTCTCAAGTTCATGTTCTGTTAATGGCTGACAATCAACAAAAGTATTAGTTAATTGAAAGTTTGTGCCATAATTCTGGGTATAAAGATATAAAAGCATTTCTGCATATTCCTCGTAGGTTTCTTGACCTGATGCTTCTAAACAGAAGTCAAGAACCTCTGCAGGATATACATTTAAGAATTCTGATGCATCTCCAGTAGAACATATATTGTCATATGTTCTAATAGGTGCTAAAAGTTCATCTTTTGTAATTATTGTGCCATCATCAAAAGTGTAAGCGATATTTGTATCAGTTTCAATTTCAGTACTAGTGCTGTTTGTTGCATTTATTTCTGTGTCATCTTTATTTGAACATGCACTGATAGTAAATAGTAGTACTGAAAATAAAGCAAATAATATTGTTTTTCTTTTATTATTACTCATATAATTATCCTTTCGGTTTGAATTTGATTACTATTAATTCAGGTTTGTTAAACAATCTAAACTTGATTGTGTGAGTGCCAAGACCTCTAGATAATATCATTGTTGAGATACAATCCTTGTGTTTATATATACCAGCACTATATTTTGGAAAAAGTCTAAAATTTGAAGCGATTATTCCTCCAATGTATGGAAGACGAATAAAACCGCCATGATTATGTCCTGATAAAACGTATTCAGCACCCCACTTTGCACTTGCGTCAAAGGAGTCAGGAGTGTGAGAAATTACAATAGGTATTGAATGCTTATGTTCAGGTTCAGGACCTAAAAGTTTTTCTACATAAGTAGCTTCAGCGTGTTTTAAAGCTTTCTTTGAATAGTAAGAAGGTTCGATTTCTAATCCGTATATACAGAATCTAGTACCTTTAATCGTTACATATTCGTGCTTATTGGCTAATATATGCAAATTTTTATTTTCAATGCGATAAATATAATTTTTATACTCAGCTTTAATTTTATCATTAACTCGAGACTTTGTCTCATGGTTACCCATGCCATAGTACACAGTATATTTTTCACATAACTTATTTAAAAGAAATATAGCATTTTCTTTAGCTTTGCTGTCATTAGTCATGTGTTTATATTTATCAATAATCATATCACCGCCTATAATTATTGCATCTGGATTGATTTTATCAATAGCAGTGAGTAATTTTTCGTTGTTTTTGCCAAATGAAACTCCGTGTAAATCAGAAAAGAATAAAATAACCGGTTCTGATTGGCTGGCTAGCTTATGTATAATGTTGATTTTTGTTGTATCTATAACGCTTCTTTCATATATGGAACGAAAGATACAAGCATATATAAGTAAAATAATAATTGCTATAAAATAAATCATATAACCTCCATTAAGGTAAAATATATATTATAAGTTTAACAGATTGAGTAGTTAATAACAAGAAAAATGTGAGACTTTACAAAACGCGTTTTTTTTTGTAAAATACTTGTCGTTGAACTTTTTTTATTTAGTAGACGCAGAGATGTAAATATATTATTTTGGGAGGGTTTTATGGGCATTCCGGTTAAACTCCAGGTGTTTGAAGGACCATTGGACCTTTTACTTCATCTGATAGATAAGAATAAAGTTAATATATATGATATACCAATTGCAATGATTACAGACCAGTACTTAGAGTATGTAAATGCAATGGATAGACAGGACTTAAATGTAGTAAGCGAATTTCTGGTAATGGCAGCGACACTTATAGATATTAAGTCAAAGATGCTTCTTCCAAAGCAGGTTAATGAAGAGGGTGAGGAAGAGGACCCAAGAGATGAGTTAGTTAGACAGCTTCTTGAATATAAGATGTACAAATATATGTCTCTTGAGCTTAGAGATAGAGAGTTGGATGCTGGACGAGCTATGTACAAGAAACCAACAGTTCCAGAGGAAGTGTTGGCGTATGAGGCACCAGTTGATTTGGACAAGCTTTTGGAGGATGTTACACTTACAAAGCTTAATGATATATTTAAGCAGGTTATGCAGAGGGTTGAGGATAAGGTTGACCCTATCAGAAGTAAGTTTGGAAAAATTGAAAAGGAAGAGGTAAATCTTCCTGAGAAGATGGAATATGTTAAGGAATATGCTAGACTTCATAGGCATTTTAGTTTCAAGGATTTATTGTTACAACAGAAGGGAAAGATGCAAGTTATTGTTTCATTCTTAGCTATTCTTGAACTTATGAAAATTGGTTTTATTAATATTGTGCAAGAAGATATTTTTGACGATATTATTATTGATTTAGCAGAATAATTAGTTGGAAAGGTTTGTTTGTAAAGGACGGTATGAACGAAGTGGAGATTAAGAAATACGAAGCCATAATTGAGGCTATACTTTTTACAATGGGAGAAGCAGTAGAGGTTGATAAGATTGCATATGCAATAGGCCACGATGTTGAAACTACAAAAAAGCTTATAGCAAATCTTATAGATAAATATAAGGCAGAGGATAGAGGCGTTAATATTATAGCTATCGAGGATTCTTATCAGATGTGTACAAAAACAGATATGTATGAATACTTGATTAAGGTTGCAAGTCAGCCAAAAAAGCAGGTGCTTACAGATGTTTTGCTTGAGACATTATCTATAATTGCTTATAAGCAGCCTATAACAAGAATTGAAATTGAAAAAATAAGAGGTGTTAAGTGTGATCATGCAGTTAATAAGCTTATAGAGTATAATCTTGTAGGCGAAGTAGGAAGATTAGATGCACCAGGTAGACCGTTGCTTTTTGGTACAACAGAGGACTTTTTAAGAAAGTTTGGTGTTAAGTCTATTGACGAATTACCAGAAATTAATAGTGATAAGGTAGCAGAATTTGAGAGTGAGGCTGAACAAGAGGTTCAGTTAAAGCTTGATGTATAATAAAAAACACATTCTCATAAAATTATATGAGAATGTGTTTTTTTGTTGCAGAAATCTATCTGCAATTAAAGTGTAAGGAATATATGAAAAATGCAAAAAAGATATGTATTTTAATTATTTGTATAATGTGTGCTCTGACAGGGGGTACAGTCTTGGCGGTAGATACTATAGATGGTGGATTATATGCATTATCTGCGGTTTTGATGGATGGAGAAAGTGGAAGAATATTGTATGAAAAGGAAGGATATACAATAAGACCTATGGCTAGTACAACAAAGATTATGACATGTATAATTGCATTGGAATATGGTGACATAAATAGTGTTGTTACAGTTAGTAAATATGCTGCGTCAATGCCAGATGTTCAATTGAATATTAAAGAAGGACAACAGTTTGTTTTAAAAGATTTATTATATTCCTTAATGTTGGAATCACATAATGATACGGCTGTGGTTATTGCTGAAGGAGTTGCAGGTAGTGTTGAAGAATTTGCTAATTTAATGAATAAGAAAGGGACAGAGTTGGGATGTAAGGATACATATTTTATTACACCTAATGGTTTGGATGCAAGTAAAAATATAGATGGCAAGGAAAAGTTACACAGTACAACGGCGGCAGATTTGGCAAAAATTATGCGCTATTGTATAAAAAATGATACCTTTTTGGAGATAACAAGGACTGGACAGAAAACATTTTATGATAAGAAGCTTGATGAAGCAGGAAGTTTGGTTAATGGCAGTAGTTGTTATAATGTAGTGAATAGAAATACATTGTTGAAAAATCTTGATGGGATGATAAGCGGAAAAACAGGTTTTACAAATGATGCAGGCTATTGTTATGTGTGTGCTTATGAAAATGATGGAAGGACTTATATAGTTGCATTGTTAGGTTGTGGATGGCCTAATAATAAGAATTATAAATGGGAAGATACAAAGAAATTGTTAAAATATGGGACTGATAATTATCAACTTAAAGAGCTTTTTACAGATGAAATAGATTTGCCATCTGTGGGTGTGTTAAATGGAGTGTATGGAGAATATTATGATTTTGGTGTGAAAGGAATATCAAATAATTACAAGATAAATGTTGATACATATATGGATAGAGGAAGTATAAAGGCATTGCTTTCAGAAGAAGAACAGATAAAACCTATAATTAATATAAAGAAAACTGTAGAGGCACCAGTGAAAAAAGGACAAGTGATTGGAAAAGTAAGGTATATATTGGGAAAAGGATTGGAAAAAGAGTATAAAATAAGAATAGCAAATGATATTGCTAAAAAAGATTATACATGGTCTTTCGGTGTTGTGTTTATGAGGTTTATATTGCATTGACAATTCTATGATTTGTCTAAAATTGACTTGAAAATTTATGGGAAAAGAAGTAAAATTATAATTGGATAAGATTATGTTTTTGTGGAAATAGTTTTCAGTTTTTCTATGAAATCAAATTGCTTAAAGTGCAAAATAATATATTAGAGGAGGTTAAAAGATGAACCAAATGGCAGAAAAGATAGCCCTTAGAAGAATAGAGACATTGCTTGATGAAAATAGCTTTGTCCAAATTGGAGGTCTTGTAAATGCCAGAAGTACAGATTTCAATATGAACACTAAAGAGACACCAGGTGATGGTGTTATAACAGGTTATGGTGTTATAGATGGAAGTCTTGTATATGTGTATAGTCAAGATTCTACTGTTCTTGGTGGGGCAATAGGAGAGATGCATGCGAAAAAGATAACTAAGCTATATGAAATGGCTATGAAAATGGGTGCACCTATTATTGGTCTTATTGATTGTGCTGGTTTAAGGTTGCAAGAGGCAATGGATGCAATGAATGCATTTGGATGCTTATATGAGTGTATGTCTCATGCCTCAGGTGTGATTCCACAAGTTGCAGTTGTATATGGAAACTGTGGAGGTGGACTTGGAATTCTTTCAGAGCTAGCAGATTTTACAGTGATGTCTGAGAAAGGTCAATTATTTGTAAATGCACCTAATGCTTTAGATGGTAATTATAAGGAGAAGTTAGATACATCATCATCAGCTTATCACGCTAAGAAAACAGGTCTTGCTGATATGACAGGAACTGATGAAGAAGTTGCAGGTTTTGTAAGAACTCTTATTTCTATATTGCCATCAAATAATGAAGAAGATGGTGCATATTCAGAGTGTAATGATAGTCTTAACAGAGCGTGTGAAGGAATGGAAAATTGCTTTGAAGATACGTTAAATGCGTTAAGACTTATTTCAGATGACTATTTTGTTTTGGAATTAAAAAGGGAATATGCAAAGGATATGTTTACAGGTTTTGTCAAGTTAAATGGCGCAACAGTTGGTGCAGTAGCCAATAGAACAAAGTGCTATGAAGAAGATGGAACATGTACAGAGCTTTCTGATGGAAAGTTATCTACTGATGGATGTTATAAAGCCGCTGAATTTATTAATTTCTGTGATGCATTTAACATTCCGGTTCTTACATTAACTAACGTAAATGGCTATAAGGCAACTATTGAAGAAGAGAAAACAATAGCTAAGGCGGTTGCTAAGCTTACATATGCATTTGCTAATAGCACAGTGCCTAAGGTGAATGTTATCGTAGGATCAGCTTATGGTAATGCATATACAGTTATGAATTCTAAGTCAGTGGGCTGTGATATGGTATTTGCATGGCCAAGTGCTTTGGTAGGTACTATGCCAGCTAGAGATGCTGCAAGAATTATATATGATGAAGAACTCAAGACTGCAAGTGATGCTGCAGCGTACTTGGATGAGAAGGCATCAGAGTATGAAGCATTACAGAATAGTGTAATATCAGCAGCTAAGAGAGGATACGTTGATTCTATTATAGAAGCAGAGTATACAAGAAAATATGTAATAGGTGCTTTTGAGATGTTATATACAAAGAGAGAGGATAGACCAGCGAAAAAGCATGGTACTGTTTAAGGATGGTGAATATAATGAAAAAAATATTTAGAAGTATTTTTGCATTGCTTATATGTTCATTAATATTTACTGTCGATGTTAGTGCGGCTACTGATTATAAATATGATAAAGAAACGGTGATATCGTCAGTAGAAACATTGGTAAAGAATCTTGTTAGTATGAATGAGAATGAACTTAAGTACTATGCAGGAAATTCAACAGGATGGACTCAAAATGCCAGTGAAGTATTGTTAAGCTACTATGAAAATGATACTTTAGGAGAATTTAAGAATTTTGGTAAGACTACGCTTGAAGAGGATGGTCAGATGCTCAATGTTACTGTTATAGCAAGATTTGAAAAGGTAGATCTGAATATAACAACAACATTGACTAATATCTCTGGAGAGATTATTCCTGTGGAGATGAATTTTAAGGTTGTTGATGTAACCAATACAACCTTGGGAGCAAGAATGCAGAATGCATTGTTTAATGCTATTATTGGTATAACTTCTGTGTTTATTGTTCTTATGCTTATATCATTTATTATTTACTTGTTTAAATATATTCCTAAGATACAGGAATTGTTTACTAAAGGGGATAATAATTCTGCATCGGCAGCATTAGAGAAGGCAATTGCTCAAATAGAAGAAAAAGAAGAACTTGTAGATGATACAGAGCTTGTAGCTGTTATCACAGCTGCTATTTGTGCAATGACAGGCGCAAAAAGTGATTCATTTGTAGTTCGCTCTATAAAGAAAGCAGATAGAAAAAAGAAGCGTATATAAGAAAGGGAAAGCATTATGAAAAATTATAGAATTACAGTTAATGGAAATGTATACGATGTATCAGTTGAAGAATTAGGTGGTGCAATGGCTAGTTCTTATGTTAATCCAGCACCAGTAGCTATGAATATACCTAGCGCACCAGATGCATCTAGTGCAAGTGTGGGTGCAGGTGCTGTTAAAATTACTAGTCCAATGCCAGGAAAAATTTTAAGTGTTAAGACAAGTATAGGTGCAGCAGTTAAGAAAGGTGAAGTTCTTATGGTTCTTGAAGCTATGAAGATGGAAAATGAAATTGTTGCTCCACAAGATGGAACAGTTGCAAGTATTGATGTCAGTGAAGGTGCTGCAGTAGAATCAGGTACAGTATTAGCTTCCTTGAATTAATAGGAGGGGAGGTTTCGTATGGGTTATGTTTTTGAAACATTTGGAAATTTAATAGAGCAATCAGCTTTCTTTAATCTTACATATGGAAACTTGCTTATGATTGTGATTGCTTGTATATTTCTTTATTTAGCTATTAAAAAGGAATATGAACCACTTCTTTTGGTGCCTATTTCTTTCGGTATGCTATTAGTTAATATGTTTCCTGCAATTATGGCATCGCCAGAGGAGACAGCTAATGGCGTAGGAGGATTGTTACATTATTTCTTTTTATTAGATGAATGGAGTATATTACCATCTCTTATTTTCTTGGGAGTTGGTGCTATGACAGATTTTGGACCACTTATTGCAAATCCAAAAAGCTTTTTATTAGGTGCAGCAGCCCAGGTTGGTATATATGGTGCATATTTTATGGCTATATTGCTTGGTTTTGGTGACAAGGCAGCTGCGGCGATTTCTATTATAGGTGGAGCTGATGGCCCAACATCTATTTTCCTCGCAGGAAAACTAGGACAAACAGATTTAATGGGACCTATAGCAGTGGCTGCATATTCATATATGGCGTTAGTGCCTATTATTCAGCCACCTATTATGAAGTTACTTACAACTGAGAAAGAGCGTAAAATTAAGATGGAACAGCTTAGACCAGTGTCAAAGCTTGAGAGAATTTTATTCCCAATTATTGTTACCATAGTTGTAGTATTGATTTTACCAGATACAGCACCACTTGTAGGTATGCTTATGCTTGGTAATTTGTTTAGAGAGTCGGGAGTTGT